>DATMTO010000135.1:0-18504 GCA_035564055.1 Rhodocyclaceae bacterium
TTCGACTGCTGGCTGAATTCGGCGAGTTCGACCCGGGGTTCCGGTTTCCAGCCTTTTTTGCGGTGCTCGGCCACCACATTGGTGAAGATGCCGCCGCGCACGTAGAACTTGGCGGTCAGGCGCATGAAGCGGGGTTTGGTGGCTTTGACCAGGTCGTCGAGGATGCGGTTGGTGACGTCCTCGTGGAAATGGCCTTCCTCGCGGAAGCTCCAGGTATAGAGCTTGAGGCTCTTCAGCTCGACGCAGAGCTTGTCGGCAATGTAATCGAGGGTCAGGACGGCGAAGTCGGGCTGGCCGGTCTTGGGACAAAGGCACGTAAATTCAGGGATTTCCATGTGAATCTGGTAATCCCGGTGCGGCGCGGGGTTGGGGAAGGTCTCCAGCGTCTTGGCATCGACCTTGGCGGGGCGTTTGGTTGTCATAAAAAACCTGTCAGGAAAACTGAAACGGCCGGGACAGCTGGCCGATGGCTTGCGATTATAATGCACCGAGGCCATGCCCCCAGCCGGTGGGCCGGTCGCGCAAGGCTGCAGCTGTGGTGCAGCCTTATGTCCAAGTTGAGACCTTCAAACTTTTAGATACCTGCCGTGCGTCTAACCAAACTCAAACTTTCCGGCTTCAAATCCTTCGTCGATCCCACCACCGTGCTGTTCCCGGGCAATCTGGGCGGCATCGTCGGGCCCAATGGCTGCGGTAAATCGAACATCATCGATGCCGCGCGCTGGGTGCTGGGCGAATCCAAGGCGTCCGAGCTGCGTGGCGAGTCGATCCAGGACGTGATCTTCAAGGGCTCGGGCACGCGCAAGGAAGTCAGCCGTTGCAGCGTCGAGCTTTTCTTTGACAATGCCGACGGCAAGGCGGCGGGGCAGTGGTCGCAATACGCCGAAATCACGGTGCGCCGTGTGCTCGACCGCGACGGCAATTCGAATTACTACATTAACAACCTCAACGTCCGCCGCCGCGACGTGATCGATCTGTTCCTGGGCACGGGCCTGGGTCCGCGCTCCTACGCCATCATCGGCCAGGGCATGATCTCGCGTATCGTCGAAGCCAAGCCGGACGAGCTGCGCGGCTTCCTCGAAGAGGCGGCCGGCGTCACCAAATACAAGGAGCGTCGCCGCGAGACGGAAAACCGTCTTGAGGATGCGCGCGAAAATCTTGCCCGCGTCGACGACATTCGCGGCGAACTCGACAACCAGATCGTGCGCCTTGAAGGTCAGGCCGAAGTGGCGCGCAAGTACCGCGACCTGCAGGCCCAGCTGACCGGGCGCCAGAACTTGCTCTGGTACAAGAAGCGCATGGATGCGAAGCGCGATTCCGAGAAGCTGCACCTCGAAGTCGAGCAGGCGATCACCCGCGTCGAGGGCGAAACTGCACAGTTGCGCGAGATCGAAGCCCGCGTCGAGCATGCGCGCGAGGCACATTTTTCGGCGTCGGATGCGCTGCATGCGGCGCAGGCCGAGATGTATTCGGCCAAGTCCGAGGTCGAGCGCCTCGAATCCGAAATCAGCCACATGCGCGACAACCGTCAGCGCCTGGAAACCCGCATCGCCCAGCTGACCACGGAAGACGGCCACTGGCGTGGCCAGCAGGCCGAGCTGGCGCGCGAAGCCGAACGCTGGTCGTCGCTGCGTGAAAATGCCGGCGCTCGCGCCGAGGCGGCGAAGATGCGCCATGAGGAAGCCTCCGAGCGCATGCCGCAGCTGGAGGAAATGGTCGAGACGGCTGGCGGCCAGTTGACCGATGCGCGTCGCGTTTATTCGGAAGCCGAACACGCGCTGAAGCTGGCCGACGCCGAAAAGGGCCACGCCGGTCGTACCCTCGATAGCCTGGCCCAGCGCCGCGAGCGTCTGGAGCAGGAGAAGGCCGCGCTGCCGCAGCCCGATCCGATTCAGCTCGAGATTGCACAGCAGCGCGCGGTTGAGGCCGAAGAACTGCTGATGACCGAGCAGGCGCGCATGACAGAGTTGCAGGAGCGTCTGCCCGAACTCGAAGCGCAAGTGCGCCAGTCGCGCGAGCGCATGCAGGCCGCGCATCGCCAGCTGACCGAGGCGCGCGCACGCTGCAGCGCGCTGGAGCAATTGCAGGCGCGTGTGCAGCAGAGCGGCGAGATGGGGCCGTGGCTGGAAGAGCGCGGTCTCAAGGATGTGCCCTTGCTGTGGCAGGCGATCCAGGTTGAGACCGGCTGGGAAACCGCGGTCGAAGCGGTGCTGCGTGAGCGCCTGTCGGCGCGACATGCGCATGTCAGCCAGATTGCCGCCGCCCTCGAAACCCCGCCGCCGGCCACCCTGGCGTTGGCTTATGCCGGCAGCACCGGTGCGGCCCCGGCAACCGGCTCCCTGCGCGCCAAGGTCAAGTGCAGCGATGCGCATTGGGATGCGGTGCTGGACGAGTGGCTGGACGGCGTCAATGCGGTCGAGGAGTTGCAGGCGGGTGTGCCCGGCATCAGTGTTAATCGCGCCGGTCATATCGCCAGCGCCCACGGCCTGGTGCTTTACTCACCGGATGCCCGCACCCATGGTGTGATCGAACGCCAGCGCGAGATCGAGGAACTCAACGGCCAGATGGGCGCCTTGGCTGAGGCCGAAGAGCTGGCGCGCGAAGCCTTGCAGGAAGCCGAACAGGCCGTGAACGACACGCAAGCTGCGCTTGCCAACGGCCGCCGCTCGACGCAGGAAGCGCAACAGCGCCTGCATGCCGCACAGGTCGAATCGCTCAAGCTCAATCAGCTGCAGGCGCGCTACGACGAGCGCGCCGGCCAGATCGACCACGACCTCGCCGAGATCATCCGCGCCGAGGAAAACGAACGTGCCAGCCAAATGCGTTCCGACGAGCAGCTCGGCCTGTATCGCGAACAGCTCGATACGCTGCGCGCGCGCGGCGAGGAAGCCGCCGAAGCCTTGCGCCGTGCCGAAACCCAGTTGCGGGAAGCGAGAGCATTAGAGCAACAGCTGGCGCGCGAAGCCCAGGAGGCGCAATTCTCCGAACGCGAATGCACCAACAAGCTGGAAGACAATGCGCGCGCCACCGAAACGGCGGTGCGCCAGATCGAGCGCATCGTTACCGAGCTGGAAGATGCGCGTACCGATCTCGCCGCCATCAGCGAAGGTTTGCTGGGCGAGTCGCTGCAGACAGCGTTGCAGAAGCGTACCGATTATGAAAACGCGCTGGCCGACAAGCGCAATGCGCTGGAGTCCGCTGCCAGCGAGCTGCGCGGCCTCGATGAGCTGCGTCTGAAGCTTGAGCAGAGCGTGCTGCCGCTGCGCGAACGCATCAACGAGCTGCGCATGAAGGAGCAGGCGGCGCAACTCAACGAAGAACAGTTCAGCCAGCGTCTGCTCGAAGCCAACGTCACCGCCGAAGACGAACAGGTGCTGGCCGCATTGCTGACGCCGAACCTGCGCGACAGCCAGTTGCAGGGCGACATCACGCGCATCGGCAATGAAATCGAGGCGCTCGGGTCGGTCAATATGGCCGCGCTCGAAGAGCTCAGCAGCGCGCGCGAGCGCAAGGATTATCTGGACGAGCAGTCGACCGACCTTGCCGACGCGATCAACACGCTGGAAGACGCCATCCGCCGCATCGACCGCGAGACGCGCGAACAGCTGCAGATGACCTATGACACCGTCAATCGTCAGTTCGGCGAGCTTTTCCCGAGCCTGTTCGGCGGCGGCGAGGCCAAGCTGATCCTGACCGGCGACGAGATTCTCGATGCCGGTATTCAGATCATGGCGCAGCCGCCGGGCAAGAAGAATTCGACCATCCATCTGCTCTCGGGCGGCGAAAAGGCGCTGACCGCCATCGCACTGGTGTTTGCGATGTTCCAGCTGAACCCGGCGCCGTTCTGCATGCTCGACGAAGTGGATGCACCGCTTGACGATTCGAACACCGAACGCTTCGCCAACCTGGTCAGAAAGATGTCGACCCAGACCCAGTTCATCTTCATCTCCCACAACAAGATCGCCATGGAAATGGCTACGCAGCTGATCGGTGTGACCATGCAGGAGAAGGGTGTGTCGCGCGTGGTCGAAGTGGATATGGAAGAAGCGCTGCGCCTGGCCGACGACCAGGTCGCTGCGTGAAGGAAGGATGCCAATGAATGATTTGACCCTGAGCCTGATCGGTCTGGGCGCCGCCTTCGTCGCGGCTGTCTGGGGCTACAACAAGCTGCAGGAACGCAAGTACCGGCAGGCGGCCGAGAAGGTTTTCCGTGGCGAGCAGGCCGATGTGCTGGCCCCTGCGGGCGACGATGGTGCCGCCGAGCTGCCGGTTGAGCCGCGTATCGAGCCTGACTACGCGGCCTATCCGGACGAGCGGCGCGAGCCTGTATTCGAAGCTGAACACGCGGCGCTACAGGCAGAACCTGAGGATGAGGAATCTTCGTCGGTTTCCCAAGCCTATTCCGCCGCGATGACTGATACCCCTATCGACGCAGCGCCGCAGCCTGCAGCGAGCGGCATGAGTGCCGAGGGCAATGCGCCGCCGGCCGACTGGTGCGACGAGAGTATCGATCTGATTGCGCGCCTGCACTTCAATGACGGTATTGCCGCCGACGATTTGCGCCAGGCGCAGTCGGCGATGCAGGCACATCAGCGCGTACACCTGCGCGTGTTCGTCGAAACCGCCAGTGGCCGCTGGCAGCCGCTGGCCGAGTCGGGCAGCGGCACCTTCGCGCAAGCCTGGTTCGCGCTGCAACTGGTGGATCGTCGCGGTGCCGTCAGCGTCAACGATTTTGAAGCCTTGCGCAGCTCGCTGCAGGCGCTCGCTTCGCTACGCAATGGCAACCTGTTGTTCCCGGATGTGGCCGCCATGGGCGAGCAGGCGAGGGCGCTCGACGACTTCTGCGCGCAACTCGATTTGCAGCTCGCGGTGAATGTGCTGGACGCCGGTAACGGCGCCTTCCCCGGCACCAAGGTCCGCGGTATGGCCGAGGCGGCGGGCATGCGCCTGACCGGTAATGGCGAATTCCATGCCGAGGACGAAAACGGCAACTTCATGTTCGCGCTCGCCAATATGGGCGAACCTTTTGATGCGCAGACCATGAAGAACCTGCAGACCCACGGTCTGACCTTCCTGCTCGATGTGCCGCATGTGCGCGACGGGGGCCATGCTTTCGAACGCATGCTGAGCAGTGCGCGCCAGTTCGCCAACACGCTTGACGCAGCGCTCGTGAATGCCCAGCGCGCGCCGATTTCCGATGCGATGGTCGACGGCATCCGCAAGAAGATTCACGAAATCCATGAGCAGATGAACCTGGCCGGGATTCCGGCCGGCGGCATGCGCGCATTGCGACTGTTTTCCTAGGACGGCGCGGGTGGCTTTTCTTTCTTGTTGTTCCCGTCTTCTTGAGGTGGGATCAAAAGGGGCGCAGTCCCTTTCTGAGCTTTTCTGATTCATGGATACTGCCGCACGCGCCGCGTGGCTGAGGGACGAGCTGTCCCGCCACAACCACGCCTATTACGTCCTCGATGCGCCGACGATTCCCGATGCGGAGTACGACAAGCTGTTCCGCGAGTTGCAGGCGATCGAGGCCGAATATCCCGAATTGCAGACCGAGGACTCGCCGACCTTGCGCGTCGGCGGCCAGCCCCTGCCGCATTTCCCGGCGGTGCGCCATGCCGTGCCGATGCTGTCGATCCAGACCGAGACCGACACCGAGGCCAGCGGCGCGATTGCCTTCGATGCGCGCGTGCGCAAGGATCTCGAACTGGCGGCTGAGGCCATTCCGGTCGAATACGCTGCCGAGCTCAAGTTCGACGGTCTGGCGATCAATCTGCGCTACGAGCACGGTATCCTGGTGCAGGCCGCCACGCGTGGCGACGGCGAGACCGGCGAGGAGGTGACGCAAAACGTGCGTACCATTCGCCAGATTCCCTTGCGTCTGCGCGGCGATGCCATCCCCGACGTGCTGGAAGTTCGCGGCGAGGCCTACATGAGCCGCGCCGATTTCGAACGTTACAACGCCAAGCAGCGTGAAAAGGGGTTGGTGCCGCTGGTCAATCCGCGCAATGGTGCTGCCGGCAGCATCCGTCAGCTTGACCCGAAACTTGCCGCACAGCGGCCGCTGTCCTTCTTCGCCTATGGTCTCGGCGAAACGCGCGGCTGGGTTTTGCCGGCCACGCACAGCGGCGTGCTCGATGCCCTCGCGGCTTTCGGTTTACCGGTGAGCAGCTATCGCGCGGTGGCGCAAGGAGCTGAAGGGCTCATTGCCTTTCACGCCCGCATCCGCGACATTCGTGACCAGTTGCCGTTCGACATCGACGGCGTGGTCTACAAGGTGAATTCGCTGGCTTTGCAGCAGCGCCTCGGTTTCCGTACACGCGAACCGCGCTGGGCGGTGGCGCACAAGTATCCGGCCGAGGAGGCAATGACGACGGTGGAGGCTATCGAGGAGCAGGTCGGGCGCACCGGCGCGATTACGCCTGTTGCCCGCCTGAAGCCCGTGTTCGTCGGTGGCGTGACTGTCACCAATGCGACGCTGCATAACGAGGACGAGGCGCGCCGCAAGGATGTACGCATCGGCGACACGGTGATCGTGCGCCGCGCCGGCGATGTGATCCCCGAGGTGGTGTCGGTGGTCGTGGACAAGCGCCCGATGCGGGACATGTTCGGCAACGAGCCGGTATATGCGCCGTATGCGCGGCCGACCCGTTGCCCGGTGTGCGGTTCGGAAGTGGAAAAGCCCGAAGGTGAAGCCGTAGCGCGGTGCACCGGCGGCCTGTTCTGCCCGGCCCAGCGCAAGCAGGCGATCCTGCATTTCGCCTCGCGCAAAGCGATGGACATCGAGGGCCTGGGCGAGAAGCTGGTGGACCAGATGGTCGACAATGCCATCCTGCGCACGCCGGCCGACATCTACAAGCTCGGCGTACTGGCGATTGCGAATCTGGAGCGCATGGCCGAGAAATCGGCGGCCAATCTGCTGGAAGCGATTTCGCGCAGTCGTAACACGACCCTGGCACGCTTCATCTACGCGCTGGGTATCCGCAATGTCGGCGAGGCGACCGCGCGCGATCTGGCCAACCATTTCGGCAATCTGGACGCGCTGATCGCCGCTGACGAAGCCGCCTTGCAGGAAGTCCCGGACGTGGGGCCGATCGTGGCGGCGTCGATACGCCATTTTCTCGATCAGCCGCATAATGTCGAGGTCATGGAGCAGTTGCGCGCTTCCGGTGTGACCTGGGCCGAAGGCGAACCGGTCAGGCGCGAGGCCTTGCCCTTGAACGGCAAGACCTTCGTGATTACCGGCACGCTGCCGAGCATGGGCCGCGATGAGGCCAAGGCCATGATCGAGGCGCAGGGCGGCAAGGTGGCCGGTTCGGTGTCGAAGAAGACCGACTATGTGGTGGCCGGCGCGGAGGCAGGCAGCAAGCTGGCCAAGGCGCAGGCGCTGGGGATTGCCATCATCGATGAATCTCAACTGAGGGAATTGCTGAATCATGAAATCCGTACGTAAGGCCGTGTTTCCCGTCGCCGGCTTGGGCACGCGTTTCCTGCCGGCCACCAAGGCCAGCCCCAAGGAAATGATGCCGGTGGTCGACAAACCGCTGATCCAGTACGCGGTGGAGGAGGCGATTTCTGCCGGCGTGACCGACCTGATCTTCGTCACTGGTCGCAGCAAGCGCGCCATTGAAGATCATTTCGACAAGGCCACCGAACTCGAAGCCGAACTTGAGCGCAAGCAGAAGACGGCCTTGCTCGACGTGGTACGCAATATCCTGCCGAGTCATGTGAATTGCATCTACATCCGCCAGGCCGAGCCGCTTGGTCTCGGTCACGCGGTGCTGTGCGCCAAACCGGCTGTCGGCGACGAACCTTTTGCCGTACTGCTGGCCGACGACCTGCTCGACGGCAAGGTGCCGGTGATCAAGCAGATGGTCGAGAAGTACGACTATTACCGTTGCTCGGTGCTGGGCGTGCAGGACGTGCCGCGCGAGGATACGCGCAGCTACGGTATCGTCGCCGCCACGCCGCTGGCCGACCGGCTGGAGGCGATGAGCGCCATCGTCGAGAAACCCAAGCCCGAGGAGGCGCCCTCAACGCTGGCCGTGGTCGGACGCTATGTGCTGACGCCGCGTATCTTCCATTACCTAGAAAATGCCAAGCCGGGCGCCGGCGGCGAGATTCAGCTCACCGACGGCATCGCCGCGCTGCTCAGGGAAGAGCAGGTGCTGGCCTATCGCTACGACGGCGTGCGTTACGACTGCGGCTCCAAGCTGGGCTATCTGCAGGCGACCGTAGAACTGGGACGCAAGCACGCCGAAGTCGGCGCCGAATTTTCCGCCTGGCTGGCGGAGCGGGCACGATGAGCCCGGCTGAAGCAGAAAGCATTCTTGCCTCGGCGGATCTGATCTGTTCGGCCGAGGAGGTAAGAGATTCGGTGTCGCGTCTGGCGCGCGAGTTGAACGCCGCCATGCGCGGCCGTAATCCGCTGGTCGTGTCGGTCATGGGCGGCGCTGTCGTGTTCACCGGACAGTTGCTGCCGCAGCTCGATTTTCCCCTCGACTTCGATTACGTGCATGCCACGCGTTATGGCGATGCAACCTCGGGCGGTCAGCTGAAGTGGGTGGTGGAGCCGCGTACCGCAGTGGCGGGGCGTACCGTGCTACTGCTCGACGACATTCTCGACGAGGGCATCACGCTGGCGGCGATCCGCGATCACTTGATGGAAGCGGGGGCGGTCGAGTGCGTGACCGCAGTCTTCGCCGACAAGGATATTGGTCGCGACAAGCCGCTGCATGCCGACTATGTGGGCCTGACGCTGCCGAACCGTTATGTGTTCGGTTTCGGCATGGACGTCAGCGGCGCCTGGCGCAATCTGCCGGCGATTTACGCTGTCAGGGAATAGTTTTTAGCCACAGCAATGTAGCCGTGGCGGGGGTTCCTGGTTTATTATTGCATCTTAAATGCAACTTTAAACAATAACGAAAGGGCTGCTTGCATGGCCTTGGCCTTCCTCAACAACCCCTGGTTTCGCAGTTTCGTTCCACCGCCGTCCACCGTCGATCGCTTTGAGCGCATGCGCAGTTGCGCGGGCGCCTTGTTCGGTATCGCGCTGACCGGCGTCATTACCTACATCGCGATCGGCGATGCCGGTGCCACCGCCTGGCTGATTGCCCCTATGGGCGCATCTGCCGTACTTCTGTTTGCGGTGCCGGCGAGCCCCCTTGCGCAACCCTGGTCGATCATCGGCGGCAATCTGTGCGCTGCGCTCATCGGTATTACCTGTACCAAGATCTTCTATACGGGCGCGCCTGTGATTGCAGCCGGTCTGGCGGTATCACTGGCGATCGGCGCGATGTTTGTGTTTCGTTGCATTCACCCGCCCAGCGGAGCGGTGGCCCTGACCATGGTGATGGGCGGCCCGGCCGTGCATGCGGCCGGCTACAGCTTCGTGCTGGTGCCGGTGATGCTCAACTCCTTCATTCTGGCGGCGCTGGCGCTGATCTACAACAATGCGGTCGGCCGCCGCTATCCGCACTCGCCGCAACTGGTACCGCCCAGCCCGGCGCCCAAAGCGGCCGAGGCGCCGCTTCGCACCAGTCTCGGCTTTTCCGCCGACGAACTGGATGCGGTGCTCAAGAACTACAACCAGGTGCTCGACGTCAGTCGCGAGGATCTGGAGAATATCTTTATCCAGGTCGAGGCACTGGCCTATCGTCGCCGCTTCGGCGAAATGACCTGTGGCGACATCATGCGCACCGACGTGATGGCGGTCGAGTTTGGCACCTATCTGGACGAGGCCTGGCGCCTGCTGCATACGCACAAGCTCAAGGCGCTGCCGGTGCTGGACCGCGGCCGCCGCGTGATCGGCATTGTCACGCCGATCGACTTCATGGAGCACGCCGGTGTCGAAACCTATCTCGGCTTCAAGGGCAAGATCCGCCATCTCTTGCGTCGCAGCGGCAAGACGCACGACGACAAGCCGGAAGTGGTGGGCCAGATCATGACCGATCAGGTCAAGACGGCCGGCATCAATCAGTCCATCATCGACCTGATGCCGCTGATTTCCGAGCACGGTCTGCGCCACATTCCGGTGATCGACGAGGATCGCAAACTGGTCGGCATGCTGACCCAGGCCGATATGGTCAATGCGCTGTTCGGGCACAAGCTGGTCAGCGGCTGACCATCAGCCCGGCAGGAAATAAAAAAGCCTCGCTCTTTGCAAAGAGCGAGGCTTTTTTGTTGGCGGAAACCTGGATCAGGCTTCGGCGCGGGCTGCGCGCTTGCGCTCGTGCTCCAGCAGGTGACGCTTGCGGATACGAATGCTTTGCGGGGTGATCTCGACCAGTTCGTCGTCGTCGATGAATTCGACGGCCGATTCCAGCGTCAGCTTGATCGGCGTGGTCAGGCGCACAGCTTCGTCGGTACCCGAGGCGCGCACGTTGGTGAGCTTCTTGCCCTTGATCGGGTTCACGACGAGATCGTTATCGCGCGAGTGGATGCCGATGATCATGCCTTCGTACAGCTTGTCGCCGGGCGACACGAACATGCGGCCGCGATCTTCGAGGTTCCACAGTGCATAGGCAACGGCTTCGCCGTTGTCCTGCGAGATCAGCACGCCGTTGTGGCGACCCGGCAGGTCGGCCTTGACCGGTGCGTAGTCGTCGAACACGTGGCTGATCAGGCCGGTGCCGCGCGTCATGGTCATGAAGTCGGACTGGAAGCCGATCAGGCCGCGGGCCGGGATGTGGTACTCGAGGCGGGTACGACCGCGACCGTCGGATTCCATATTGGTCAGTTCGCCACGGCGACGACCGATTTCTTCCATGACCGAACCCTGGTGGGCATCTTCCAGGTCGATGGTGAGGTTTTCATACGGCTCGCACTTCTCGCCGTTGATTTCCTTGTACACGACACGCGGCTTGGCGACGGCGATCTCGAAACCTTCGCGGCGCATGTTTTCGAGCAGGATGGTCAAGTGCAGTTCGCCGCGACCGGAGACGCGGAAGACGTCGGAGTCGGCGGTATCTTCAACGCGCAGGGCGACGTTGGTCAGCAGTTCCTTGGTCAGGCGATCGCGGATCTGGCGCGACGTCACGAACTTGCCTTCGGTGCCGGCCAGCGGCGAGGAGTTCACCATGAAGTCCATGGTCAGGGTCGGTTCGTCCACGCCGACGACGGGCAGGCCGATGGGGTTGTCCTTGTCGCAGATAGTGACGCCGATGCCGATGTCATCGAGGCCGGAGATGATGATGATGTCGCCGGCTTCGGCGGAATCAACCGGCACACGGTCCAGACCCTTGAAGCCGAGCACCTGATTGATGCGGCCGGAGGCGACCTGCTCGTCATGATTCATCACCACGACCTGCTGGCCCGGCTTGATGCGGCCGTTGATGACCTTACCGACGCCGAGACGGCCGGTGTAGGTGGAGTAGTCCAGCGCGGCCAGCTGCATCTGCAGCGGCGCTTCCGGGTCGCCCGGCGGGGTCGGCACGTGCTTCAGCACGACTTCGAACAGCGGACGCATATTGTCCGACTCTTCGGTCAGGCTCAGCTTGGCAAAGCCGTTCAGGCCGGAGGCGTAGATGATGGGGAAGTCGAGCTGCTCATCGTTGGCGCCGAGCTTGTCAAACAGGTCGAAGGTCTGGTCGACGACCCAGTCAGGACGCGCGCCCGGACGGTCAACCTTGTTGATCACAACGATGGGACGCAGACCGAGCGCCAGTGCCTTCTTGGTCACGAAACGGGTTTGCGGCATCGGGCCTTCAACCGCATCGACCAGCAGCAGCACGCCGTCTACCATGCCCAGCACGCGTTCGACTTCGCCGCCGAAGTCGGCGTGTCCCGGGGTGTCGACGATGTTGATATGGGTGCCTTCGTAATCGATGGCGGTATTTTTGGCCAGAATCGTGATGCCACGTTCCTTTTCCAGATCGTTGCTGTCCATGACGCGCTCATCCACTTGCTGGTGAGCTGCGAAGGTGCCGGACTGGCGCAGGAGTTGGTCGACGAGGGTGGTTTTGCCGTGGTCGACGTGGGCAATGATGGCGATGTTGCGAAGAGCGCGTGACATGGTGGGAATCCGGTGAGCCCTGACTGGGCGAATTAGATGCTGCAGTGCAATGGAGGTACCGCTGAAGGGCGCGTATTCTAGCACGGGAGCCTATCCCGGCCATGTTAGACTTTCATGAAATCAACAACTAGCGACCATAAATTCACTCCATGCTGGCAATCATCGGTGGTAGCGGCCTGACACAACTGGCAAATCTCGACATTACGCATCGCGAAGTGGTGCGCACACCCTTCGGCGAACCTTCCGGACCGCTGACTTTCGGCACCTTGGGTGGAAAACCGGTGGCTTTTCTTGCCCGCCATGGCTATGGGCACTCGATTCCGCCCCATATGGTCAATTACCGCGCCAATATCTGGGCGATCAAGCATGCGGCCAAGGCGGATCGCATTATTTCCGTGGCCTCGGTCGGCGCTATCCGCAACGACCTGCCGCCCGGCAGCCTGATCGTGCCGCATCAGATCATCGACTACACCTGGGGTCGTCCCTCGACTTTCTACGACGGCCATGACCGGCGCGTGATTCACGTGGACTTCACCGAGCCTTATGACGGGGCCTTGCGCAGTGCCGTGATTGAAGCCTTCCATGCCGCGTCGGAACAGGTGGTGAATGGTGCCGTGTATGCCGCGACGCAGGGCCCGCGTCTCGAAACCGCCGCCGAGGTGAACCGCCTCGAGCGCGACGGTGCCGATATCGTCGGCATGACCGGCATGCCCGAGGCGGTGTTGGCGCGCGAAGCCGATCTGGCCTATGCGGCGATCTGTCTGTCGGTGAACTGGGCGGCCGGTCGCGGCGATTCGGAGCGCGGCATCCATTTCGAGGACATCGAGACGGTGCAGCGTATCTGGCTGGCGCGCGTGCGCCGCGTGCTTGAGCACTACGTGGACAAGGCCGAATGAGCGTTCGTGATGTGCTGCGCATGGGCGATCCGCGCCTGCTGCGCCTGTCCCGGCCGGTCGAGCAGTTTGATACGCCGGAGTTGCATGCGCTGCTCGGCGACATGCAGGACACCATGGCACACCTCAACGGCGCCGGCCTGGCCGCCCCGCAGATCGGCGTTGATCTGCGCGTGGTGATCTTCGGTGTGACAGCGAACCCGCGCTATCCAGACGTCGAGGAGGTGCCTTACACCATTCTCATCAACCCGGAGCTGGTGCCGCTTGATCAGGCAGAGGAAGCGGGCTGGGAGGGTTGTCTGTCGGTGCCCGGCATGCGTGGCGTGGTGCCGCGTTTTGCGCGCTTGCGCTATAGCGGCTTCGATCAATACGGTAACCGGATCGAGCGCGAGGTTTCCGGTTTCCATGCCCGCGTCGTGCAGCACGAGTGCGACCATCTGGACGGGATTCTCTACCCCATGCGCATCCGCGATTTTCGCCTGTTCGGCTTCACCGAGGCGCTGTTTCCGGACGGCAGCGTCGCCGGCGACGACTGATTCAGCGTTCGCGCGTGTGGCTGACCCAGATCAGCTTGTCGGTATCCACGCCGGCAGCGCGCGCTTTTTCCAGCAGCAGGGTGCGGACATTCGCAGGTAGCTGCTTGTCCCGGCTGAGGATCCACAGGTAACTGCGATCCGGCCCCATGACCATGGACCAGCGGTAGTCAGGGTCCAGCGCGATCACGTTATAACCACCGTAGAAGGGGCCGAAGAAGGACACCTTGAGTGCGGCCGTGTTGCTGTCTCCAGTGAACACTGCGCGGCCAATGGCGTCCTTCCACTGCCCGCGCTCTGCGTCGTAGCCGCGGTTAAGCACTTTCACGCTGCCGTCGTCGTTGAGGCTGTAGGTCGCGCCGATGTCGCTGAGTCCCCGCTCGAAGGGATGATCGAGGCGGGCGATCTCGTACCACTGACCGAGATAGCGTTGCAGGTCGAAGGGGCTGACCGGCTCGATGCCCTTGGGCGGCAGATACGAGCAGGCGGAGAGCAGAACGGCCAGGCAGGCGGTGAGAATGCGTGACATCAGCGGTCTCCTTCGGTCGCGGCGTAAAGCGCCAGTGCGGTTTTCAGATGGTCCTGCACCTGCCGCCGCAACTCGCGCGGCGCCACCACCTCGACGCCGGGACCGTAGCGCAGGATGTCCATGATCAGTTCGGTCGGATTGGCATAGGGCAGCTCCAGCAACAGGCCGCCGTCCGGCAGTAGTTCCGCACGCTGCTGCGGATGCCATTGCTCTTCCGTGACCCAGCGCGCCTGTTCGGGGCGGAAGCGCAGCTTTGCCCACTCCGTCTCGCTACCGGAAAAGATGCCGTAACCAGCAGCCAGCACGCGGTTCAGCTCGTCTTCCTTGATTTCATCCGCCACCACCTCCAGCATCTCGGCGCTGCGGATTGCATCCACTGCGAAGCTGCGCAGGTCGCTGCGCAGGTGGCACCAGGCATCCAGGTACCAGTTGTCGCGGTAGTGCACCAACCGCTGCGGCGAGATTTCGCGCTCGCTTTCCTCGTTGCGACCGCGATTGAAGTGGCGAATTTTCAGGCGGCGGCGCTTGAGCAGGGTCGAGGCAATCAGCTCGAAATGGCGCAGCTCGGTGCGGCGTTTTTGGGCGTGGAGAATGCGTACCCGCTTGGCGATTTCCGCAGGCGCCCCTGATTGCGCGTCGCCGACGCTGCCCAGCAGGCTCTGCAGGCGTGTTTGCAGCGGCGCAATGTGCGGCCCCAGCAGGCCCGGCTGAACCTCTTCCAGCAACTGCTGCATCATCAGCAGGGCATGGATTTCCGAGGCGTTGAACCAGAGTCCCGGAAGCTGATGCTTGGGCGCATAGCGATCCGGCACATCGAAACGATAGCCATTGGTTTCGCGATCGTAAACGATGGGCGCGTTCAGTCTGTCACGTAAAAATTGCAAGTCACGCTTAAGGGTTGCGCGTGAAACTTCAAGTTCTTCTTGAAGTTCAGCGAAGCTCGCCGTGCGTCGATCATGCAGGATCTGTTCGATCTTGTAGAGGCGTTCAGTCTGGTTCATGGCACAAGTTCAGAATCGGGCTGCGGGTTCAGACCTGCACGGCGGCCAGCAATTCCTGTTCGATGCGGACCAGACTGGCCGGCTGGGTCAGCTCGCTGCCGCTGACGAGGAAGGTGTCCTCGACCCGTTCGCCGAGGGTGTTGATCTTGGCGGTATGGACGGCGACATTGTGGCGGGCCAGCACCATGCCCAGCGCGTAGAGCAGGCCGGGGCGGTCGGCCGCGGTGACCGACATCAGGTAGTGGTTGCCGCGTTCATCGGGGCGGATGCTGATTTCCGGCGTGACGGGGAAGTGCTTGACCTGACGTGAGATGCGCGAGCCCGGCGGCGCGCTGGCGGCTTCCTGGCTGCGTTGCCCGTCGAGCAGCTCCACCAGATCGTGCTCGATCAGGGAGATCATGTCGCGGTAGGGCAGCTGGTTGCTCGGATCGAGCAGGACGAAGCTGTCCAGCGCGTAACCGTGGCGCGTCGTGTAGATCTTGGCGTCGGCGATGCTGTAGCCGAGCCGCGCGAAAAAGCCGCACAGGCGCGCGAACAGTTCGGGTTGGTTGTGGGTGTAGACCATCACCTGCAAACCTTCGCCGATCGGATTGAGGCGGGCGACGGCAATGGTTTTGTCGCTGTCCCAGCGGCTATGCAGGACGCGGGCATGCAGGGCGATGTCCTGGGCGTCGTGGCGCAGGAAATAGACGGTGTCGAGCTGCTGCCAGAATTCCTTTTCGACATCGGGGCGCAGACCCATGTAGCGCATGATCTCGCGCGCTTCCTCCTGGCGCTGCTCCTGGGTGCCGCAGATCGGCGCGATTTCGCCGCGCAGCAGATTAAGCGTGGCGCGATAGAGATCTTCGAGCAATTTGCCCTTCCAGCCGTTCCAGACCTTGGGGCTGGTGCCGCGAATATCGGCAACGGTGAGCAGATAGAGCGCGGTCAGGGTCCGCTCGTCGCCGACGATGTCGGCGAAAGCGCGAATCACCTCGGGGTCACCCAGGTCCTGCTTCTGCGCCACGGTGGACATGGTCAGGTGATGTTCGACCAGGAAGACGATGAGCTTGGTGTCCTCCTTCGACAGGCCGTGACTGCGGCAGAAAGTGCGGGCGTCGCTCATACCGAGCTTGGAATGGTCGCCACCGCGGCCCTTGGCGATGTCATGGAAGAGGGCGGTGATGTAGAGCAGCCAGTAGTTTTCGAAGGCTAGCGCCAGGCGGGTACAGAAGGGATACTCGTGCGCGCACTCCGGCAGCACGAAATTGCGCAGGTTGCGCACCACCTGCATGATGTGCTGGTCCACGGTGTAGACGTGGAAGAGGTCGTGCTGCATCTGTCCGACGATCTTGCCGAAGGCCGGCAGATACTGGCCGAGGATGTCGAACTGGTTCATGCGCTGCAGCGTGATGACCGGCCGCTCGTGCTTGAATATCTCCATGAACAGGGCCCGGTTGGCCGGATCGCGGCGGAACTTCGCGTCGATGCGACGTCGGGAGTGCCACAGGGCTTCCAGCGTGCGCGCGGTGATGCCCTTGATTTCCGGGTAGTCCTGCATGTGGCGGAAGATGCGCAGCAGGGCACTGGGATCGCGCTCGAATACGCCCAGGTCGGGCGCATCGATGAGCTCGCGCACAATCTGAAAGTTCTCGTCAATCAGGCGCGGCATGTCATCGCGGCTCGGGAACAGGCGGCTGCCGAGATTTTGCAGCACCACCAGATTGAGCTGCATGACCAGCTTGGCGTTCTGGTAGTAGCGCTGCATGATGACTTCGGAGGCGCGCTTCGATGGCGTGCGCTCCAGGCCAAAGGCCTGGGCGAGGCCTTCCTGGTAGTCGAACATGAGCTTTTCTTCGCGCCGCTTGGCGAGGTAGTGCATGCGGATACGCGTGTGACGCAGGAAGGTTTCGGCGCGCGTCAGGAGGCGCACTTCGGCGGCGTCGAGCAGGCCGCTTTTGCCAAAATCGGCCCAGCTCCGGCCAAGTCCGGCGGCACGCGCGGTCCACAGAATCACGTGCAGGTCGCGCAGGCCGCCCGGGCTTTCCTTGCAGTTCGGCTCCAGACTGTAAGGCGTGTCGTTGAAGCGCGTGTAGCGCTCGGCCTGCTCCAGCTGCTTGGCCTTGAAGAACTCGGTTGGCTTGAGGGCGGCTGCATAGGCGGCGGTAAAACGGTTGAAAAGCACACGGTTGCCGGCCAGGAAACGGGCTTCAAGCAGGGTGGTCTGTACCGTAATGTCGCCGGCGGCTTCGCGCAGGCAATCGGCAACGGTACGCACGCTGTGGCCGATTTCCAGGCCGACATCCCAGAACTGCCCGACCAGTTGCTCCAGCGCTGGATCGCTGTCGGGGTTGGCATCGTCCGGGACCAGGATCAGGACGTCCACATCGGATGCAGGGTACAGCTCGCCGCGTCCGTAGCCGCCGACCGCCGCGAGTGCGTAGCCGGCCGGCAGTTCGGCGCCGCCCCAGAGCGCCTTCAAGGCATCGTCGACGAGGCGGGCGCGGCCGAGCAGCATGGCCCGCGCATTGGCCGTGGCTTCGTAGTGCTCGCGTAGCGTCTTTTGTCCGGCCTGCAGGTCGGCGCGCAAATGCCGGACCAGATCGGGAGGGGAGGAAACTTCTCGATCGACCTGGGTCATGCTGGCGGCCCCTGGGTTGTGTTGAGTCTGGGCGGTGGTGAAACTACGCGGCTTGCTGGAAAACCGGGCGGGGAGGGGTGCCGGCCGAGACGGTCAGCACTTCGACACCTGTCTCGGTGACGACCACCGTGTGCTCCCATTGGGCCGACAGGCTGCGGTCCTTGGTGACGATGGTCCAGCCGTCGGAGAGTTCGGAAATGGCGGCACGGCCGGCATTCACCATCGGCTCGATGGTGAAGATCATGCCGGGTTCAAGGACCAGCCCTGTGCCTGGCTTGCCGTAATGAACGACTTGCGGTTCCTCGTGGAAGGTCTGACCGATGCCATGGCCGCAGAATTCGCGCACGATCGAGAAGCCGGCCTTTTCGGCATGCTGCTGGATCACGTGGCCGATGTCGCCGAGGCGGGCGCCAGGGCGCACCTTGTCGATACCGAGCCACATGCATTCGAAGGTGATTTGCGCGAGGCGCTTGGCCAGGATGGTGGTTTCGCCACCAACGATGAACATACGGCTGGTGTCGCCGTGCCAGCCGTCCTTGATCACGGTGATGTCGAGATTGACGACATCGCCCTTCTTGAGCGGGCGCTCATTGGGAATACCGTGACAGACGACGTGATTGACCGAGGTGCAGATCGACTTGGGGTACGGCGTATAGCCGGGCGGGCAATAGTTGAGCGGCGCCGGGATGGTGCCCTGCACATTGACCATGTACTCATGGCAAAGGCGGTCAAGCTCAGCCGTGGTAACGCCCGGCTTGATGAAGGGGCCAATGTAATCAAGAACTTCGCTGGCGAGGCGACAGGCCACGCGCATTTTCTCGATCTGTTCAGGGGTTTTGATGACGACGCTCATTATTTCTTGGTATTGCAACACAAGGCCACTATTCTACAGGCCGCATGGATTTATGCGGGGCT
>DATMTO010000136.1:0-2946 GCA_035564055.1 Rhodocyclaceae bacterium
GTCTTCATCAGGGAGCTGCCCGGATAGATCTCGATCTTCAGCGAGCCGCCGGTTTTCTTTTCCACTTCCGCTGCAAATTTTCGGGCGAGACGATCACGGAAATCGCCGTCGTCGCCATTGGAGGCGGGAAACTGGTGGGAAAGCTTGAGGACCTTGGGGGCCTGGGCGTGGCTGGCGGCACTAAACCCAAGTAGCGCAACGCTGGCCAGTACCGGCAAAACGTACTTACGAAGACGATTTGTCATGCGGTTCTCCTCTGTTATGGGACGTAAATCTTCTTGTGCCTCTGCCCTTGCGGCAGGGTGTTTGGAAGGTCATGTATATCTTGTTACCAATCTTGTATACACGTTATTCATTTGCGTATCTTATGTCAAGATCAAAGATATAATCTACGGCATGGCAAACAGCACCGAAACCCTTGCAAAATCGACGAAAGACGCCCCCGCCACCTTGCGCTTGTCGGAACAGTTATGCGACCAGATTGAGGAAAGAATCGCGACCGGGATCTACAGCCCGGGCACCCGTCTTGATGAACAGGAGTTGGCGAGCGAGTTTGGCGTATCGCGCACGCCGATCAGGGAAGCCCTCATCCAGTTGTCTGCCGTCGGCTTGATCGAAGTACGGCCGCGGCGCGGCGCAATCGTCACGGAAATCGATCCGGTACGCCTGTGCGAGATGTTCGACGTCATGGCCGAGCTCGAGGCCATGTGCGGCAGCCTGGCGGCACGTCGCATGACGCCGACAGAGCAACAGGAACTGATCGACGCGCACACGGCCTGCGAAGAGGCGCGCACCAATGGCGAGCCGGACAAGTATTACCGCCTGAACGGCGTCTTTCACCACAAGATCTACGCCGCCAGTCACAACCAGTTCCTGGCCGAGCAGGCCAGCATTCTGCATCGCCGCCTGCGCCCCTATCGCCGCCTGCAACTGCGGGTGCGCAACCGGATTGCGAACTCCTATGCGGAGCATCAGGAAATTCTGGATGCGATTATCGAAGGCAAACCGGACAAGGCCGCGAACTGCTTGCGCCGTCACATCATCGTTCAGGGCGAACGCTTCGCCGACTTGATCGCCTCACTCGGCATGCTCGATTCGGCCAGACGCAAAGCCGACTGAACGCGAGGCCGCGGCAAGACCGCTAGCGGACCTCCAAAAGAAAACGCCCTTCTTTTGCGAGAAGGGCGTTTTTAAATCACCGGCTTGAGCCGATCATTTACTCATTGCGCAGTTCGGCAGCACGCGCGTGCGCCGTCAGGCCTTCACCGTGGGCCAGGGTGGCAGCGATCGGACCGAGGAAGGCCGAGCCTTCGGCCGACACTTCGATCAGGCTGCTGCGCTTCTGGAAGTCATAGACGCCCAGCGGGCTGGAGAAGCGCGCGCTGCGCGAGGTCGGCAGCACATGATTGGGGCCAGCGCAGTAGTCGCCCAGCGATTCCGAGGTGTACTTGCCGATGAAAATGGCACCAGCGTGGCGAATCTTCGGCACCAGCGCACGCGCATCGGCCACAGACAGCTCCAAATGCTCCGGTGCGATCTTATTAGCGATGACGCAGGCTTCGTCGAGATCCTTGGTGAGGATCAGCGCACCACGGTCGGTAATGGACCGGGAAATCACGTCCTTGCGCGGCATGGTCGGCAGTATCTTCTCGATGCTCGCAGCAACCTTCTCGATGAAGGCGGCATCCGGACACAACAGGATGGATTGCGCCAGCTCGTCGTGCTCGGCCTGCGCAAACAGGTCCATCGCCACCCAGTCGGGATTGGCGCTGCCGTCGGCGATCACCAGCACTTCGGACGGACCGGCGACCATGTCGATGCCGACCGTGCCGAAAACGCGACGCTTGGCGCTGGCGACATAGGCATTGCCCGGGCCGACGATCTTGTCGACCTGCGGAATAGTCTCGGTGCCGTAAGCCAGCGCGGCGACAGCCTGCGCACCGCCGATGGTGAAGACGCGATCAACGCCGACCAGATGCGCGGCAGCCAGCACCAGCTGGTTTTTTTCACCGCCCGGGGTCGGTACCACCATGATCAGCTCGCCGACACCGGCCACCTTGGCCGGTAGTGCATTCATCAACACCGAGCTCGGATAGGCGGCCTTGCCACCCGGCACGTAGAGGCCGACGCGGTCGAGCGGCGTAACCTTCTGACCGAGCTTGGTGCCGTTGGCTTCGGTGTACTCCCAGGACTCGGACTTCTGACGCTCGTGATAGTCGGTGACGCGTGCGGCAGCTGCTTCCAGCGCCTTGCGCTGGGCTTCTGGCAGCCCCTCGAAGGCAGCCTTGAGTTCGGCCTTGGGCAGCTCCAGCGCACTCATCGAAGCAGCGTCGAGGCGATCGAAACGGCGCGTGTATTCGAGCACAGCGGCATCGCCCTGCTTCTTCACATTGGCCAGCACTTCGGCGACGGTGCGTTCGATACCGTCGTCGGTCTCGCTCTCAAAGGCAAGCAGTGCATCGAGCGTGGCGTTGAAGTCGGCGGTCTTGGAATCGAGTTTGCGGATCATCTTATTTACCCCCAGCCGCAACGGCCCCGGCGAATGCCTCGATAACCGGTTGCAGCAAGTCGCGCTTCATCTTGAGCGCAGCCTGATTGACGACGAGACGCGAGGAGATCGGCAGCATTTCCTCGGCGACTTCGAGATTGTTGGCCTTGAGCGTGCCGCCCGAAGAGACCAGATCGACGATGGCATCGGCCAGACCGACCAGGGGCGCCAGCTCCATCGAGCCATAGAGCTTGATCAGATCAACGTGCACCCCCTTTTCGGCAAAGTGTTCGCGCGCCGTGGTGATGTACTTGGTCGCCACCCGCAGGCGGGCCCCCTTCTTGACGGCGGCTTCGTAGTCGAAGCCCTTGGGCACGGCTACGCACAGGCGGCACTTGGCAATTTCGAGGTCGAGCGGCTGATACAAGCCGGCCCCGCCATGTTCGAGCAGCACATCC
>DATMTO010000137.1:0-10117 GCA_035564055.1 Rhodocyclaceae bacterium
GAGGGAATTCCGACAGCCAAAGCCGGTGCCGGTCCGCAGGGCGAGGCCATGGTCGGCCGGAGCGGCCGGCGAATTGGATTGGGAACGCGCCAAATAAAAAGGCCCGCATTGCGGGCCTTTTTATTTTGGGCTGAATACCGAAACTCAAATTACTTGAGCTTGGTTTCCTTGTACGCCACGTGCTTGCGTGCCTTGGGATCGTACTTCATGATCTCCATCTTTTCCGGCATGGTGCGCTTGTTCTTGGTCGTGGTGTAGAAGTGGCCAGTACCGGCCGTGGATTCCAGCTTGATCTTTTCGCGACCGGCCTTGGCCATGATCGTACTCCTGACTAGTGAGGGGTTCCAAGGGGGCGGAGCCCCCTTGCGTTGTTAATTAAACCGCTTCGCCGCGGGCGCGGATATCGGCCAGAACGGATTCGATACCGTTCTTGTCGATGGTACGCAGACCAGCGGTGGATACGCGCAGGCGCACCCAGCGGTTTTCGGCTTCGATCCAGAAACGACGGCTTTGCAGGTTAGGCAGGAAGCGGCGCTTGGTCTTGTTGTTGGCGTGGGAAACATTGTTTCCAACCATCGGGGCTTTGCCCGTTACTTGGCAGACGCGAGACATTTCGGTTGCTCCAAAAATTCGGTTTCAGCAGAGCCCGGCAGTATAACCGGGTTTTAAGCGGTAAATCAAGCCCTTTTTCCGCTTTGTGTACCGGAACCGGTCCGGCGCTAGAGCAGGCCGCGTTCGGCGAAGGATAAGGGCCTGGCGGTGCCGGCCACGATGAAATGGTCGAGTACGCGCACGTCGACCAGTGCCAGCGCCTGTTTCAGGCTCTGGGTCAGCAGTTCGTCGGCCTGTGACGGCTCGGCCACACCGGAGGGGTGATTATGGCAGAGCAGGACCGCCGCAGCGTTATGGGACAGGGCGCGCTTGACCACTTCGCGGGGGAACACCGAGGTTTGCGAGAGCGTGCCCCGGAACAACTCTTCCCAAGCGATCAGGCGGTTCTTCGAGTCCAGCCACAGCGCCCCGAATACTTCGTAGCCGAGGCCGGCCAGCTTGAGTGTCAGCCAGTCACGTACGGCCGCCGGCGAGGAGAGCAGATCCTTGGCCGTCATTTGCGTGGCCAGCGCGCGCCGTGCCATTTCCAGGGACGCCTTTAGCTGCACGGCCTTGGCCGGCCCCATGCCGGGTACAGCGGCGATTTCCTTGAGCGAAGCCTCGGCCAGGCGGGTCAGATTGTTGCCGAAGTGCTGCAACAGATCGCGGGCCAGATCCACGGCGCTTTTGCCCTTGATGCCGACGCGCAGGAAGATGGCCAGCAGCTCGGCATCCGAAAGTGCTTCCGGGCCGAGCTTGAGCAAACGTTCGCGGGGTCGTTCGTGTTCGGGCCAGTCGGTGATTGCCATCGGTTAGAATCTCCCTATTCCTTCCTTATGCAGCGGGCATTTTGCCATGTCACTACTCGCAGGAAAACGAATTGTTCTTGGTGTGACCGGCGGTGTTGCGGCCTACAAGGCCGCCGAGCTGGCGCGCCTGTTCGTCAAGGCCGGCGCCCGCGTCGATGTCGTGCTTACCGAAGCCGGCGCTCACTTTGTGGGTGCCGCCACGTTCCAGGCCATTACCGGGCATGCGGTGTGGTCGGACCTGTGGGATGCGCGCATGCCTAACGGTATGGCGCACATTGACCTGTCGCGCGGCGCCGATGCCATTCTGATCGCCCCGGCCAGCGCCGACATCATGGCCCGTCTGGCCCAGGGCCGTTCTGACGATCTCTTGTCCACCCTGTGCCTGGCCCGCGATTGCCCCTTGCTGGTGGCGCCGGCGATGAATCGCCAGATGTGGGAAAACCCGGCTACGCAAAGGAATATTGCGCAGATTCGCGCCGACGGCATTCAGGTGCTCGGTCCCGCCTCGGGCGCCCAGGCCTGCGGCGAAATTGGCGAGGGGCGCATGCTTGAGCCCGAGGAGCTGTTCGATGCGCTGGTCTATTTCTTCCAGCCCAAGAAGCTGGCCGGTCGGCGCGTGCTGCTGACCGCGGGACCGACTTTCGAGCCGCTCGATCCGGTGCGCGGCATCACCAATTCAAGCTCCGGCAAGATGGGTTTCTCGCTGGCGCGTGCCTGCGCCGAGGCTGGCGCCGAGGTGGTCGTGGTAGCCGGTCCTTCCAGTCAGCCAACGCCGCATGGCGTGCGCCGCATCGATGTGCAGAGTGCGCTGGAAATGCGCGAGGCCGTCCTGGCGCAATTGCCCACCGATATCTTCATCGCCGTGGCGGCTGTCGCCGACTATCGGCCGGCAACGCCCGTGCATCAAAAGATCAAGAAGCAGGCGGAGACGCTGAGCGTTGATCTCGTCAAGAATCCGGATATCCTGGCCGAGGTGGCGGGCATGGACAAGCCGCCGTTCTGCGTCGGCTTTGCTGCCGAAAGCCAGGACCTGGCCGAGTACGCCGAGGGCAAGCGCCGCGCCAAGAAGCTGCCGCTGGTGGTTGGCAATCTGGTTCAGAATGGTCTCGGTGGCGATGCCAACCAGGTCACGCTGTTCGCCGACAACGGCGTCTATCCGCTGCCCGCTGCCGACAAGCTGAGCATTGCGCGCAGCATCGTCAATCACATCGCCGGACTACTGGAGGTCAAGTAAATGCACCAGATCGACGTCAAGCTGATTGATCCGCGCCTCAAGGAACAACCGCCTCATTACGCCACCCCGGGTGCCGCCGGCCTCGACCTGCGCGCCTGCATCGACTCGCCGATGAAAATTGCGCCGGGGCAGACCGTGCTGGTCCCGACCGGGCTGGCCATCCATCTGGCCGATCCGGGGCTGGCCGCCATGATCCTGCCGCGCTCCGGCCTTGGCCACAAGCACGGCATCGTGCTCGGCAATCTGGTTGGCCTGATCGATTCCGACTACCAGGGCGAGATCTTCGTCTCGACCTGGAATCGCGGCCACGACCTGTTCACCCTGAATCCGATGGACCGTCTTGCACAACTGGTCATCGTGCCGGTATTGCAGGTCGGCTTCAATGTCGTGGATGAATTCGCCGCTAGCGAGCGCGGTGCCGGCGGATTCGGCAGCACCGGCAAGGCCTGAGCGCTGCGCCCAATAAAAAAGGAGGCCGCGGCCTCCTTTTTTATTGAGTCGTTCGTGCGTAGTGGTGCTTAATGGCTGGACATCACGCGACGGCCATGCAGCGGCTGAATCGGTCGCGCATTCATTGGATACAGGCCCTTGAATGCAGCGAACTGGCCGACCGAGATCGACACCGGCTTCTGCAGCACCTGCCAGCGTACGCCTTCGGAGCACGGCGGCGTGGTCAGCGAACCCTTGAACGCATAATAGGTGCGATCCTGCGGCAGCAGGTCGGCCGCGTTGAAGCCGGCCGACAAGGTTTGCTTGTCGCCTGCCTTGGCGGGCATACTGCCGAAGGTTTCCTTCAGTGCCGCGTTTTCCTGACCGAGTTCGAGCAGTACCGCGACCACGGCCAGCTTGCCGTCGGCGCTCTTGTGCACGAGGTGGGCCACCATAGGGAAGTGGCGACCGTCGATTTGCTCTTCGCTGGGCGTATGGAAGTGGAACTGCAGCAGCTTGAACTCCTCGTCGCCCAGCTTGATCGAGCCGCCGTCGGCGAGATTAACCTGAATGGTGTGGCCATTGTTCACGACTTCGGCGGCGCTGGCCTTGTAGCTGAAGGCGATCGGCTTCAGATCGGCGGATTTTTTCGCGGTCGTGATATTGATCGGGGATTGTTCCTTGCCGTTCTTGCAGGCCATGAAGCCGGGGTCGAGCTCACCCCAGTGATGCGGGCCTTCGTGTCCTTCGTAGCCCCAGTGACCGTGTGCCTGGCTGAGGCCGGCGGCAGCAAACAGAGCGATGCCCAGCAGGGGCGCGCGCAATTTCATAGTGTCTCCTCAATTGTTTTTGTGAATGTCTGCGGAGTTTTGCCCGCAGACATGCAATTCTGACATTGATGACAGCTTTTGCGCGACCGCCTCGGTATTTTTATGGGGCCTGCCAATGCCCGGACTTGCCGCCGAGCTTTTCCAGCAGGCGAACGTTCTCAATACGCATGCCGCGGTCGACGGCTTTGCACATGTCATAGATGGTGAGCAGTCCGACGCTGACAGCGGTCAGGGCCTCCATCTCGACGCCGGTCTTGCCGGTAGTGTGGGCCGTGACCTCGCACTCGACCGCGTAGGAGGCCGCATCGATGCGGAACTCGGCAGCAACGCGCGTCAGGGCGATCGGGTGGCACAGCGGGATCAGATCGCTGGTGCGTTTCGACGCCTGAATTGCGGCAATGCGCGCGATGCCGATGACATCGCCCTTCTTGGCGTCGCCGGCCTGGATCAGCGCCAGCGTCTCCGGCTGCATGACGATGCGGCCGACGGCGCGGGCCACGCGCTGGGTGTCGTCCTTGGCACCGACGTCGACCATATGGGCCTGGCCGGCGGTGTCGAAATGGGTAAGCGGGGAGGCGGATGTGCTCATGGCGTTTCCTGAGGTGAGATGGCGGTGCGACGCAGCGAAGTGCGTCAGGCAAGGCGTTATCATAACGGCTATGTCCAAGCCCCGTCTTGTCTTCCGCCCGTCCGCGCGCTCGGATCGTGGACTGTTGGTGCGCCGTGCCGCTGCACTCATGCTGGCCACTCTGCTGGTGTCGCCGTCCGCCCGGCTGAGCTGGGCCCAGGGCTTGCCCGACCTCGGCGAGCTGGCCCAGGTCGATCTGCCGCCGGCCATGGAGCAACGCATCGGCCAGTCGGTGCTCAACGAATATCGTGCGCAGCCCGAGTTCGTCGACGATGCGGAAATCACCGCCTACGTGAATCGCATCGGCCTCGGGCTGGCGGCGAATATCGATGAAACGCACCAGTCTTTCGAGTTCTTCGTCCTGCGCGACAAGACGCTCAACGCCTTCGCCATGCCGGGTGGCTACATCGGCGTACATACCGGCCTGATCACGGCTGCGGAAACCGAGTCGGAGCTGGCCGGCGTGCTGGCGCACGAAATCTCGCACGTCACCCAGCGCCATCTGGCGCGGATGTTCAACAAGCAGAACCAGGCCTCGATTCCGATGATGGCGGCGATGGCGCTGGCCTTGCTGGCGGCGCGCAACAACAGTCAGGCGGCGATCGGCGGCGTCGCTGCTGCCGGCGCGGCCGGCATTCAAAGCCAGCTCAACTACTCGCGCGATTTCGAGCGCGAGGCCGACCGTATCGGCCTGCGTCTGCTCGACAAATCGGGCTACGACGTGCGCGGCATGGAAAACTTCTTCGAACGCCTGCAACGCTTCGGCCGCCTCTATGAAAACAATGCGCCGGGGTATCTGCGCACCCACCCGCTGACCACCGACCGGATTGCCGACATGGACAACCGCATCCAGTCGCTGCCGAAACGCACCCTGCCGGACTCGGTCGACCTACGTCTGGTGCAGGCCAAGATCGTCGCCACCGAAGGGCAGGGGCGCGACGCGGTGATCGAGTTTCAGAGCCAGCTGCGTGAAAAAAACTATCGCTCCGAGGCGGCGGCCTGGTACGGGCTGGCGTTGGCCCAGCTGCGCGCACTGAATCCGGCCGGCGCGGCGCAGGCGCTCGCCGAGCTGCGCAAGTTCAAACTGGATCAACCCATGATCGAGACACTGGCGGCGCAAGTGCAACAGCGCACGGGCGATGCGGCCGGCGCCGAGGCGACCTTACGCCAGTCGCTCAAGCGCCACCCGCAGGACCGGCCGACCTCGTACGCGCTGATCGACCTGTTGCAGACCATGCAAAAGCATGAGGAGGCGTTGCGGCAGGTAAAATACGACCTGCAGTTCTGGCCCAACGATGCGCAGCTCTATTTCTTGCAGGCAAAGAGTTATGCCGCCCTGGGCAATCAGCTGCAGCAATTCAAGTCACAGGCCGAGGGGCATGTGTTGCGCGGTCAGCTGATGCCTGCCATCCAGCAATTGATCCAGGCGCAGAAGGTGCCCGACGGCGATTTTTTTGAACACTCGCAGGTGGATGCCCGTCTGCGCGAACTGAAGCAAAGACAGGCCGAAGAAGCCAAATCGAAATCCTGAAACCCGAGCAAGCCACTTGCGGCCGTCCGGCCCGCGTCTTCCTATCATGACCAAACAAAGCCATATCACGCCCCAGCTCATGCGCATCGACGAGGAGCCGTTCTACCAGTCCGTCGATAACGAAATCGAAATGTTCGAAGCCGCCGCCAAGGCCGGACTGCCCGTGTTGCTGAAAGGCCCGACCGGTTGTGGCAAGACCCGCTTTGTCGAGCACATGGCCTGGAAGCTGGGCCGCCCCCTGGTAACAGTGTCCTGTCATGACGATCTCACCACCGCCGACCTGATCGGCCGCTATTTGATCGTCGGCGATGAGACCGTCTGGGTCGACGGCCCGCTGGCTGCAGCCGTGCGCGCTGGTGCCATCTGTTATCTCGACGAAATTGTGGAAGCGCGCAAGGACACCACCGTCGTCATCCACCCGCTCGCCGATGCGCGCCGCGTACTGAATATCGACAAGCACGGCGAACAGGTCGAGGCGCCCCCCGAGTTCATGCTGGTGATCTCCTATAACCCCGGCTACCAGAGCGTGCTCAAGGAAATCAAGCCATCGACGCGCCAGCGTTTCGTGGCTTTCGACTTCGACTACCCGAGTCCGGCGGTCGAGGCCAAGATCGTTGCCGCCGAAGGCGGCGTGGCTGAAGACATCGCACAGAAGCTGGTCAAGCTTGGCCACATGACGCGCAACCTCAAGGGCGCTGGCCTCGACGAAGGCGCCAGCACGCGTCTGCTGGTACATGCCGCCCAGCTCATTGCCACCGGCGTATCGCCGCAGGCCGCGTGCACCGCCGCCGTGGCGCGTTCGCTGTCCGACGATCCGGATATGACCGCCAGCCTGCAAGACCTCGTCAACGCCGTTTTCTAAAAGCATGAGCAGCAACGCCGTGCGGCGTCTCTTTACCAGCGAGCTCGAAGTCCGCTTCGAGAATGCGTTGCCGGGGCATCCCGATGTCGACGGCATGCGCCGCGGCGTGAAGGGGCTGGAGAAGTTGCCGCGCACGCAGCAGGATCTCGTGCTGCATTGGCTCGATGCGGCCGCGCAGAGCAGCTTCGAACTGGCCCTGTTCATGACGCAGATGGCGCCCGCAGCGCTGGAGCGACTGGACGCCGAGGGGTTCGAGATCTGGGTGCTCAACGGTTTGGACATGAAGGACCGCGAGGACGTGCCGACGGCCAAGGCCTTCCTGCGCGACCTCGACGACTTCCTGCTGCGCTACCGCTACAACGAGTCGGTGGCCAGTTTCGACGACGTCATTCATCAAACGTATATTTTCCTGCAGGCCATCTCCGGCGAGGCGCTGGACATTCGCGTCGACGAAAGGGATCGCGCCTGGACCGACACCAAGGCGCTGTATCTGCCCTACGAGCTGGCGGCATTGCCGGACGCGGCTTCCAACCGCAGGCTGTACAAGGTCATGGCCACGCTGTTGTGGGCGCAGACGCGCTACGGCACTTTCTACGCCGCTCCGAATGAGCAGGGCGAGGCGGTCACCCAGAACGCACTGCTGCGCTATGGCAAGGACGAGCGCGCCTTGCGCCTGTTGGCGGCGCTCGAAGCGGTGCGCCTCGAGGCCAAACTGCTGGCCGATCTGCCGGGCCTGGTCGCAGAGATCGCCGAACTGCGCGGCCCCTGGCCGGAGGCGCTGACGCCGGCCTTGCCGCGCCTCTCGCAAGCGGATGCCACCCTGGCCGACACGCTGGAGATTCTCGATGCCTTCCTGAGCAAGGGCGTCGACATTCCTTCCATGGTGCATGCCACGACCATCGATCCGGAACAGACCATGCGCAACATCCGTGCGGAAAAGCGCACCGATGGCAGACCGAGCCTGGGTTCGGCCGAAGACGAGTTCGAGCCCTTCCCGTCCGAGTACGACGACGGCGAGGCGGTAGGACAGGGCAAGGAGGCCGAAGAGATCGAGCCGGGTGAGATGCCGACTTCCTCCAGCCTCGGCAAAAATCCGGTTCGCCGCAACGACGACGTGGTCGTGCAGGAACGCCACGGTCCGCAGCTCCTGCCCGAGCCGGATTACAAGTACGACGAATGGGATTTCCAGCGCGGCGCTTATCGCGAGAACTGGTGTCACCTGTACGAAGTGCCTGTGCTGCCGGGCGATCCGGGTTACGTCAATCAGGTCAAGCACAAGTACCGCGCCTATATCTGGCAGATTCGCCGCCAGCTGGAGATGATCAAGGGCGAGGACCGCATCATGTCGCGCCAGGTCGACGGCGAGGAGATGGACATCGATGCCATGATCGAACATGTCATCGACCACAAGAATGGCAGCGAACCGTCCGATCGCCTGTTCCGTCGTCGCGTGCGCAACGAGCGCTCGCTGGCCGTGATGTTCATGATCGACATGAGCGGCTCGACCAAGGGCTGGGTGAATAATGCCGAGCGCGAGTCGCTGATCCTGTTGTGCGAGGCGCTGGAGCTGCTTAACGACAACTACGCCATCTACGGTTTCTCCGGCTGGGGCCACAAGCGTTGCGAGATTTATCCGGTCAAGCGTTTCGACGAGCAGTACGACGACAATGTACGTGCCAAGATCGCCGGCATCGAGGGCAAGGACTTCACGCGCATGGGCGTGGCGGTGCGTCACCTGTCCAAGCTGCTGGAAGAACAGGGTGCGCGGCATAAGCTGCTGGTGACGATTTCCGACGGCTATCCCGACGACTTCGGCGATGAATATCGCAACGACTACGGCATCGAGGACACGCGCCGTGCGCTGCAGGAGGCGCATGAACGCGGCATCCGCAGCTTCTGCGTGACTATCGACCGCCAGGGCGCCGACTATCTGCCGCGTCTCTATGGCCCGGCACGCTATGAAGTGGTGCCGAACGCCTATAGACTACCCATGCGGATGGCGGAGATTTATCGCCATCTGACAACTTAGTACAGAGGGAAGCCTTGTCGACGGGCCGCCCCTAGACAAGGCCGTTTTAACATGGAGTCACGCCCGCGGCGTGACGAACAGCAGTCACCTCCTTCCTTGGGAAGGAGGTTGGGAGGATGGTTGTAGATATGTCTGATGAAATCACCGTTCATGCCGAGGTCGACGCCATTGGCCTCACCTGCCCACTGCCCATCCTGCGCGCCAAGAAAGCGCTCGCCACCATGAAGAGCGGCGAAGTGCTGCGCGTGCTGGCGACCGATGCCGGTTCGGTCAAGGACTTCGCCGCCTTTGCGGTGCAGACGGGCAATCAGCTGCTGGCCAGCAAGCAGAACGATGCTGCCGTGTTCGAGTTCCTGTTGAAACGCCGCTGATCGCTCGCATCGAAAAGCAAAAAGGGCATCCCGCGGGATGCCCTTTTTGTTGGTGCCGGCTTGGCTTACTTCAGCTTGGCCAGTTGCGCGGCAACCTTGTCGCGCTGGCTGCTGCGCTCGGCCAGGCGGGTGCGCTCCTGTTCGACTACGGCTTCAGGCGCCTTGCCAGCGAAGTTGGGAGAGGACAACTTCGCTTCGGATTTGGCAATTTCGCCGTCCAGCCGTTCCAGCTCCTTGCCGAGGCGAACCTTCTCGGCGGCGATGTCAATCTCGATCTTCAGCATGAGCTTGAAGTCGCCCACGATCTGCACCGGGGCATCGGTCTCGGGCAATTCGGCGGCGACCGTGACGTCGGACAGCTTGCCGAGTGCCTGCACATAGGGTGCGAAGGCCTTGAGCGCCTCGATGTCCTGCTCGCCTCGTCCGGCCGCGACCAGCGGCACGCGCTGAGCCGGCGAGATATTCATTTCGCCACGCAGGCTGCGGCAGGCGGTGACCATGGATTTGAGCTGAGCGATCCAGGCTTCGGACGCGGGGTCAATCTTCTCCGGCTGCGACTTCGGGTAGGACTGCAGCATGATGGACTTGCCCGCGATGTCGACACCGGTCATCGGCGCCACGGTCTGCCACAGCTCTTCGGTGATGAAGGGAATCAGCGGATGGGCGAGACGCAGAATGGTTTCGAGTACGCGCAGCAGGGTGCGGCGGGTGCCGCGTTGCGTCGCTTCATTGCCGGTCTGGATCTGCACCTTGGCGAGTTCCAGGTACCAGTCGCAATACTGATCCCAGACGAATTCGTACAC
>DATMTO010000138.1:0-9610 GCA_035564055.1 Rhodocyclaceae bacterium
TCGTATAGAGGGTAAAGCTGTTACTCAGCTTCCAGTAGCGGGAATATTGCGCGGTGAGCTTGTAGTAGTTGAGGCTGCCCGGGGGCACAGCCAGCTCGGCACCGACGCGGGAAATCGTACCCTCGGTCGGATAGATGCGGCTGTCGATCGAGTTGCGCGACCAGTTCGCTGAAGGAACCAGGCTGTTATAGTCCTCGCCATTACGGGCGACATAGTCGATGTAGCGCTGCGGACTGCGCGTTGAACTGGTGGAATCGCTATCGACCGTGAGCTTGGTGGTATCCACGGCCAGACCGAAGCCCAGATAATCGGTATCGGAAATCGGCACCCCCAAGCGCAGGCCGCCGCCGGTCGAGTTGGTGCGGTAGCGCGCGATCGACAGGCTGTTGGTATTGAGGTTGCGGTGATAGATGTCGAAGCCGGCGGAAATACCATCTACCGTGTAGTACGGATTCGTGTAGGACAGCGAATAAACGGTGTTGATCTTGCTGGTGTTCACACCGACCGACACAGTCTTGCCGCTACCGAAGAGATTCTGTTGCGTGACGGAGCCGTTCAGCGAGAGCTTTTCTGCACTGGAGAAGCCGGCGCCCAACATCACGAAGCCGGTGGACTTTTCCTTGACGTTGATATTCATGTCGACTTGGTCGTTCGTTCCCGGAACGGCCGGCGTCTCAATCGTCACATCATCGAAATAGCCAAGGCGGTCCACGCGGTTACGGGACTTGTTGATCCGGTCGCCGTCATACCATGAACCTTCCATCTGGCGCATCTCGCGTCGTACCACTTCGTCGCGGGTGCGGGTATTGCCAGTCACGTTGATATTGCGCACATAGACGCGGCGACCAGGATCGACGAACACGGTAAAACCGACTTCGCGCTTTTCCTTGTCCAGCTGGGGCGCAGCATTGACGTTGGCAAAGGCATATCCGTCGTTGCCGAGGCGATCGCTGATGGCCTTAGTCGTCTCGGCCATGGCAGCACGCGAGTAGGCATCGCCCGGTTTCACCTTGACCAGCTTCTTCAGCTCGTCTTCGGGGATCAGGAGATCGCCGGCGAGCTTGACCGAGGAAACGGTGTACTTGTCGCCTTCGGTGACATTGATGGTGATGTAAATATCTTTCTTGTCCGGCGAGATGGTGACCTGGGTCGAGTCCACCGAGAACTCAAGATAGCCGCGATCAAGATAGTACGAACGCAAATTCTCCAGGTCGGCCGAAAGCTTTTGCTTCGAGTACTGGTCATTCTTGGTGTACCAGGTCAGCCAGGTCGGCGGCGTCAGCGTGAATACCGACCGTAGCTCCTTTTCCTTGAAGACCTTGTTGCCGATGATGTTGATCTGGCGGATTTTGGTGATCTGACCTTCATCAACGTTGAAGTTGATACCGACGCGATTACGCTCCAAGGGGGTGATCGTGGTGGTCACATTCACCGCATAGTAGCCGCGGCTCAGATACTGGCGCTTGAGCTCTTGCTCGGCACGCTCGACTACGGAGCGGTCGAAGATACGCGATTCGGCCAGGCCAATGTCGCGCAGGGCTTTTTTGACCTGGTCTTTTTCCAGTGCCTTCATGCCGACGAAGTCGAGCGAGGCGATGGCCGGCCGTTCTTCGATCCAGACGACCAGAACATCATTCTCGATTTCGAGGCGAACGTCCTTGAAGAAGCCGGTAGCGAACAGGGCCTTGACTGCCTGCGAGGCCTTTTCGTCGGTCATGGTTTCGCCAACCTTGACCGGCAGGTAGCTGAAGACAGTCCCGGCGTCGGTACGCTGGATTCCTTCTACGCGAATATCCTTGACGGTGAAGGGATCAAAGGCGTGCGCGCTGGTTTGGGCCAGAGCAGCCAGGGCAACGGAAACCAGGCTGCCAAGCAGAGACTTTTTCATTGATTCAGCCGAAAAACTGTCGATTCAGATCGTTGAAGAGAGCTACGCTCATCATGAGCAGCAGCAAGGTCAGCCCGATGCGCTGGCCGACGGCAAAAACCTTCTCTGGCAAAGGCTTTCCGCGCACAAATTCGGCCAGATAATACATCAAATGGCCGCCATCCAGCACTGGAATAGGTAACAGATTGAGTACGCCGATGCTGATGCTGATCAAGGCCAGGAACTTGACGTAGTAAGGCATGCCGTATTGCACGGACTGTCCGGCAACGTCGGCGATCGTGATCGGGCCGGACAGGTTCCTGAGCGAAACCTCGCCGATCAGCATGCGGCCGATCATACGCAACGTGAATACCGAGGTCTCCCAGGTCTGCGTCACTGCCCTGCTCAGCGCCCGGCCCGGGGCATATGCCACGGTCACAAACATGGCCTCGCGCAAGGCCGGCACATCCTCGGGAGAAAAACCAATCCGGCCGGTCGGCGCGGCACCGGGATGCGCTTTGTCTTCGACGCTGTCGGGAACCACATCCAGATCGAAGCGGCGCTCCTGACGCTCGACCCGGAAGCGCAGCGTACGGCCGGGCGCCGCGCGCGCCGTTTGCGCCAGCTCCGACCATAGCGTTATGCCGACGCCGTCAATGGCGAGAATCCGGTCGCCCGGCTGAAACCCGGCACGCTCGGCCGGCGTTCCCGGCAAGATGCGCCCCACCACGGCCGGCAGTGCGGGCGGCTCGATGGTCAGCCCGAGCAGCCGAACCGGGTCCTTGTCCAGCGCCGCCATGCCAACTTCATGCGTAGCCAGCACCAGCACTTCGTGGCTCCCGTCCTTGCGCTGCACTTGCAGTTGGCTTTCCTCATGATCGGCCAGGTCCTGCAACAGCTCCCAGCGTAACTCCTCCCAGCTGCGCACGGCCTTGCCGTTCACGGCCAGCACCAGGTCGCCGGCATGCACATCGGCGCGCGCCGCAGCCGAGGCGGCTTGCGGCGTACCCAGAACTGGTCGCAGTTCATCGATGCCGTGAATGAAAAGCCCCCAGTACAGGACGATGGCCAACAGCAGATTGGCCACGGGCCCGGCCAGAACGATCAGGCTGCGCTTACCCAGGCTCTGCTGAGTGAAGGCACGAGGCAATTCAGCCGGAGCGACGGCTCCTTCGCGCTCGTCCAACATCTTCACGTAACCGCCGAGCGGGATGGCGCACAAGGCCCACTCGGTCTGGTCGGGTCCGTAGCGGCGGCTGTACAGTACTTTGCCAAAGCCGACGGCGAAACGCAGTACCTTGACGCCGCACATGCGCGCCACGATGAAATGGCCGAATTCGTGCACGACGACCAGCAGGCCCAGGGCAACGACAAAGGCCAGCAAGTAGGTCAGCGGGGCGTCGAGCATCGGCGGCTCCTCACGAATTCCAGCGGGCGGATAGCGTGGTCGCCGTATCCCGCGCCAACGCATCAGCCATCATGACACTAGCCAAGTCGTCGATGGCGGCCTGCGCAATTTTGTCCAGCGTGGCGGCAATCACATCGGCAATGCGCCGGTAGGGCAAGCGCCCGTCAAGAAAAGCGGCAACCGCGATTTCGTTCGCTGCGTTGAGCACCGCCGGCGCGTTGCCGCCGCTCTTGAGTACTCGATAGGCAAGCCCAAGACAAGGGAAGCGGGCCAGATCCGGGGCGCAGAAATCGAGACGGCCAATCGCGAACAGATCCAGCGGTGCCACGCCCGCGGCGATGCGCTCGGGATACGCCAGCGCATGCGCAATCGGCGTACGCATATCGGGATTGCCCAACTGGGCCAGCACCGAGCCATCGACGTACTGCACCAACGAATGGATCACGCTCTGCGGGTGAATCACGACCTCGATCTTGTCGGCCGGTGCATTGAAAAGCCAGCGTGCCTCGATAACCTCAAGGCCCTTGTTCATCATCGTCGCCGAGTCGACCGAAATCTTCTTGCCCATGACCCAGTTCGGGTGGGCGCAGGCCTGTTCTGGAGTAACGAATTCGAGTGCTTCCAGCGGCAAGGTGCGGAACGGCCCGCCTGACGCCGTGAGCAGCAGCTTGGCGACACCGACGCGCGCCAGATTGCCGTCGTAGCCGGCCGGCAGCGATTGATAGATGGCGTTGTGCTCGCTATCTACCGGCAACAGTACCGCCCCGCTCTTCTCCACCTCGCGCATGAAAAGCTCGCCGGCCATGACCAGCGCTTCCTTGTTGGCCAGCAGCACGCGCTTGCTGGCACGAACCGCCGCCAGCGTAGGCTGCAAGCCGGCGGCGCCGACGATGGCCGCCATCACGGTATCGACCTCGGGCAAGGCGGCAACCTGCGCCAGTGCCTCGGGACCATGCAGCACTTCCACCGGCTGGGCACCCAGTTTCGCCTTCAGTGTCGCAGCAGCATCGGCGTTGCCGACCACCGCATAACGCGGCTTGTGCGCGGCACATTGCGCCGCCAGCAGATCGAGGCGGCTGTGACCGGACAGGGCCACGACCCGATAGCGTTCGGGGTGGCGCGCGATCACGTCCAGCGTGCTGACGCCGATGGAGCCGGTGGCGCCGAGTACCGTAACGTTGCGCAGGCTCATGCGGCCATCCACCAGAAGTACAAGGCGACCAGCGGCAACGTCGAAGTCTGGCTATCGATGCGATCGAGTACGCCGCCATGCCCCGGCAGCAGATTGCTGCTGTCCTTGAGCCCGGCCTGGCGCTTCAGCAACGACTCGAAAAGATCGCCGATGATGCTGAGCACCGTCAGCATGATCAATATCGCAGCAAGCCCGATCAAGCGGGCAGCACCGGCATCCGGCCATTGACGCAACGCCAGCGCAATACCGTAGATCAGCACGGCGGCCACGGCGCCGTAGGCGCCCTCTCGCGTCTTGCCCGGGCTGATGCTCGGCGCCAGCTTGTGCTTGCCGAAGGTCCGACCGCAAAAATAGGCGGCAATGTCGGCGATCCAGACCAGGGCCATCGCCGCCAGTAACAGCCAGGCGTCACGGCGATACAGCGCCAGCAAGGCTGCCCAGGTGGGCAGGATCACCAGCCAACCGAGCAGGAAGCCTCTTGCACCCTTCGGGAGGGCCCAACGCCGCACGAACCAGCACGGGACTGCCAGCGCCCAGAAAACAATGGAGGCCGCGCTCAGCCACGGCAGCAAGGCCAGGTTCAGGCCACTCAGGGTCAGATATTCGGCCAGCGCGAAGGTCGCCAGCGCGTAGGCTTGACGATAGCGCAGCTCGGTCTGCATGAAGCCGCCCCACTCCCATGCCGCCAGGGCAGCAACCAGGGCAAAGACGAAGCTGGCAATCCAGTCCGGAACAAAGAACAGGACGCCGATAAATCCCGCCAGCAGGAAGACTGCGGTAATAACCCGCGTCTTAAGCATCGATTTGTGTGGCCGGTGTAGCCGCTTCAGGTGCGGCGGTCAGCGGTTCGAGCAGCTGTTCGCTGGTACGACCGAAGCGGCGCTCGCGTTTGCGGAAAGACTGGATCGCCAGATCAAGTGCCGCAGCGTTGAACTCGGGCCACAGCAGATCGGTGAAGAACAGCTCTGTATAGGCAAGCTGCCACAACAGGAAATTACTGATGCGCTGCTCGCCGCCGGTGCGGATAAACAGATCCGGCTCAGGCGCATGCGCCATCACCGAATAGGCGGCAAGGTCGGCTTCGCTGTACTGGCCGGCCTTTTCAGGTTGGGCCAGGGCCAGCTTGTTCATCGCCTGCATGATGTCCCAGCGGCCGCCGTAATTGGCTGCAACAGTCAGGGTCAGCGTCTCGTTGGCAGCCGTCAGCGCTTCAGCATCAACAATCGCCTGCTGCAACTCGGGGTCGAAAGGTGCGAGGTCGCCGACGATCCTCAGCCGCACGCCGGCCTTGTTGAGCTTGACGGCTTCGTCCTTGAGCGACTTGACGAACAGGCCCATCAGAAAACTCACTTCCTCGGCCGGACGCCGCCAGTTTTCCGAGCTGAACGCGAACAGCGTCAGATAGGGAATGCCGCGCTCGATGCAGGCTGCCACCGTGCCCCGCACCGCCTCAACACCGCGCACATGCCCGGCAACGCGCGGCATCAGGCGCTTCTTCGCCCAGCGACCGTTGCCGTCCATGATGATGGCGACATGCGCCGGCATATCGCCGGATTGCGGAATGTCCTTGGTGGAGCTGCGGAAGAAGCGCATTGCCTTGAGCCGGAGGCGGTCAGACCGCCATCAGGTCCTTTTCCTTTTCGGCCAGCAGCTTGTCGATCTCGGCCACGGCCTTATCGGTGAGCTTCTGGATGTCGTCCTGGGCGCGCCGCTCGTCGTCCTCGGGGATTTCCTTCTTCTTCAGTGCTTCCTTGAGCGCGTTATTGGCATCGCGGCGCAGATTGCGGATCGACACCTTGGCCGTTTCGCCTTCACTCTTGACGACCTTGATCAGATCGCGACGACGCTCTTCGGTAAGGACGGGCATCGGCACACGGATCAGATCGCCTTGGGTGGCCGGATTCAGCCCCAGGTCGGCGTCGCGAATGGCCTTCTCGACCTTGCCGACCATGGGCTTTTCCCAGGGCTGAACGCCGATGGTGCGGGAGTCAACAAGGGTGATGTTGGCGACTTGCGAAATCGGCACCGGCGAACCGTAATAATCAACCTGGACATGATCGAGCAGACCGGTATGCGCACGGCCCGTACGTACCTTGCCGAGGTCGGCCTTGAGGACCTCGATCGACTTGTTCATCTTCGTTTCGGTGGTTTTCTTGAGATCGGCAATCATGATTTTCTCTTAGGCAAGCATTCATCCCTGACTTTGGGGATAGACAAGGGGCAAACCCCTTGTTCATACATGGTTCTTTATCTCAGCAATACACCATCGTACCTTCATCTTCGCCCATGACGACGCGCTTCAGCGCGCCCGGCTTGAAGATCGAAAATACGTTGATGGGCAATTTCTGGTCGCGGCACAGGGCCAGCGCGGTCGCATCCATGACCTTGAGGTCGCGGCTGATGGCCTCATCGAAGCTGACCTTGTCGTACCGGGTGGCCGTCTTGTCCTTCATCGGGTCGGCGGTATACACGCCGTCGACCTTGGTTGCCTTGAGCACAACTTGCGCGCCGATTTCGGCGCCACGCAGCGCAGCCGCGGTATCGGTGGTGAAGAACGGGTTGCCGGTCCCGGCAGCAAATACAACGACACGGCCCTCTTCGAGGTAGCGCATGGCCTTGGCGCGAACGTAGGGTTCGATGACCTGTTCGATATTGAGCGCCGACATGACGCGGCTTTCGACGCCGGCGTTGCGCATGGCATCCTGCAGCGCCATGCCGTTCATGACGGTGGCGAGCATGCCCATGTAGTCGGCAGTCGCGCGTTCCATGCCGGCGGAAGCGCCGGACATGCCGCGGAAGATATTGCCACCACCGATCACCACGCCCACCTCAACCCCCAGCGCAACCACGGCAGCCACTTCCTGAACGATGCGACTGATCGTTTCGCGATTGATGCCGTAGGCATCGTCGCCCATCAGGGCCTCGCCGGAGAGCTTGAGAAGGATGCGTTTGTAGGCGGCGGGCATAGGCATAACCTCGTGATGAATTAATGGAGCATAACGCGTGCAAACGGTAAAGATACGGCAAGGAGGACGCCCTCCTTGCCGTAATTACAGCTTAACGTGCGGCAGCAGCGGCAGCAGCAGCCTGCTGCTCGGCCACTTCGGCAGCGAAGTCGGTGACCTTCTTCTCGATGCCTTCGCCGACGACGTACAGGGCAAAGCTGGCAACGCTGGCGCCCTTGGCCTTCAGCAGTTGCTCAACGGTTTGCTTGCCGTCTTCGGCCTTGACGAACACCTGGCTCAGCAGGGTCACGTCCTTCAGGTACTTCTGCACGGTGCCTTCGGCGATCTTTTCCAGCATGGCTTCGGGCTTGCCCGACTCACGTGCCTTTTCGATGGCGATACGACGCTCGCTGTCGAGCAGCTCGGCCGGCACGCCGGACGCGTCCAGCGACTTCGGCTTGGATGCGGCGATGTGCATGGCCAGATCCTTGGCCAGCTGTTCATCGCCGCCGACCAGGTCGATCAGCACGCCGACCTTGGCGCCGCCGTGGATATAGGACTGCAGCTTGCCTTGGGCGGCAACGCGCACGAAGCGGCGCAGGCTCATATTTTCACCAATCTTGCCGACCAGTGCAGCGCGGGTCGATTCGACCGTGCCTTCGCCCATGGGCAGTTCGGACAGAGCGGCGACGTCGGCCGGATTCTTTTCGGCAACCAGGCGGGCGCTTTCGGCGGCCAGCTTCAGGAAGTCGTCGTTCTTGGCAACGAAGTCGGTTTCCGAATTGATTTCCAGAATGCTGCCGGTCTTGCCATCGGCGCTGATGTGGATGGCCACAACACCTTCAGCGGCCACACGGGCAGCAGCCTTGGTGGCCTTGTTGCCCAGCTTGACGCGCAGGATTTCCTCAGCGCGGACCAGATCGCCACCTGCTTCGGTAAGCGCCTTCTTGCATTCCATCATCGGTGCGTCGGTCTTTTCGCGCAGTTCCTTGACCATGCCTGCGGTGATTTCCGCCATTTCCTTACTCCATTCTTTAAGTGTGATCTTCGAATCCCTGCCGGACTACCCAACGTCATAAAAAACACGACATCGCGATACCCTGCAAAAAACAGCCGGGACACAACAGCGCCGTTGGCACTGCCGCTCCCGGCTTGGTCTTTCTAAGCATCCGCCGGCAAGCCGGCGGACCGAGTGACTTACTTACTCGGCTGCGGCTTCTTCAACTTCGACGAACTCGTCTTCGCCAGCCAGTTGCTGCACGACTTCGTTGATCGAGCTGTTCTTGCCTTCCAGAACGGCATCGGCCACGCCACGGGCGTACAGGCGGATAGCACGGCTGGAGTCGTCGTTACCCGGAATGACGTAGCTCACGCCTTCGGGCGAGTGGTTGGTATCGACCACGCCGATGACCGGGATGCCCAGCTTGCCGGCTTCGGTGACGGCGATCTTGTGATAGCCGACGTCGACGACGAAAATTGCGTCAGGCAGACCGCCCATGTCCTTGATGCCGCCGATGGACTTCTGCAGCTTTTCGAGTTCGCGCGACAGGGTCAGCGCTTCCTTCTTGGACAGACGCTCGGCCGAACCGTCTTCCATCATTTGCTCGATGTCCTTGAGGCGCTTGATCGAGGTCTTGACGGTCTTGAAGTTGGTCAGCATGCCGCCGAGCCAGCGTTCATCAACGAAAGGCATGCCGGCACGCTGTGCTTCTTCGGCAATGATTTCGCGAGCTTGGCGCTTGGTGCCGACGAACAGAATGGTGCCCTTCTTGCCGGACAGCTTGCGAGCGAACGCCATCGCCTCGTTGTACTTGACGAGGGTCTTTTCCAGGTTGACGATGTGAATCTTGTTGCGATGGCCGAAAATGTATTGGGCCATCTTGGGGTTCCAGAAGCGCGTTTGGTGGCCGAAATGGACACCCGCTTCCAGCATTTGACGCATGGTTGCAGACATGTTGAGTCTCCGAACAGGGTTGGATCCGCCACTCGGCCGTGCTGCGCTGAAGTTGCTTCCGCATGCTCCAGATCACCCTATCGGCGCCGAGTGTGTGAATTTTGCCCGGGACCATCCCGAGCAATCCGAAAATTATACTCTGAAACCGGGACCGCAGACAAGCCCCGTTAGCATTTTCCCGCCCCGGGCCCGGTGCTTTCCTCCTTGACTTCAAGACCTTCTGCCCTCATCTTCAAGCCAAGCC
>DATMTO010000139.1:0-3474 GCA_035564055.1 Rhodocyclaceae bacterium
GGCTGAAGAAGGGCACCTGGAATTACTGGCGCAGGCTGTCTTCGACACACATAACCACGTCTTCCAGGCTGGCCGCATCCATCAATGCCAGGATCAGACGACGGGTCTTTTCGAACAGGCGATCGTTGTCCCGGGCCACGTCCATCAAGTGCGAGAGGCGATGGCGCATCTCGATGTTGCGGTCGCGCAGGATGGACATCTGGCGCTCGACCAGCGATACGGTGTCGCCGCGACGATGAGGAATGCGCAGGGACGGCAGCAGCTCTTCGTGTTCGATGAAGAAATCCGGATGAGCCTCCAGGTACGCGGCAACCGCTGCCGCCTCCAGACTTTCGGGCGCTGTTTCAGTGGACTGTCGGGCGGGTACCTGAGGCTTGTCGGTCATGGCTTCTGCTCACTCAAAGACGCACTTGTCCTTCGTATACACGCACTGCCGGGCCGGTCATCAGCACCGGTTGGCCGGGGCCTGCCCATTCGATGGACAGGCGCCCGCCCGGCAGGTCGATCAGCAGTGGCGAATCCATCCACCCCTGGCTGATCGCAGCTACAGCAGCAGCGCAGGCACCGGTGCCGCAGGCCTGGGTTTCCCCGGCACCGCGCTCCCAGACGCGCAATTGTGCGCGATGGCGGTCGATGACCTGGAGAAAACCGACGTTGACCCGCGCCGGAAAGCGCGGATGGTGTTCGATTTTCGGCCCCAGTTCATGCACCGGTGCAGTGTTGATATCGCTGACTCGCAGCACCGCATGGGGGTTGCCCATGGACACTGCGGCCAATTCGACCGGCTTACCGTCGACATCGACCTGATAACTCAAGGCCTGCTCCGGTGCCTGGAACGGAATGTCCGCCGGCACCAGGCGCGGGGCGCCCATGTTCACGCTGATCTGGCCGTCGTTACGCACGTCCAGTTCGATGATGCCGCCCTTGGTCTCGACGCGGATCTGCCGCTTGGCGGTCAGACGCTTGTCGAGCACGAAGCGGGCGAAGCAGCGCGCACCGTTGCCGCACTGCTCCACTTCGGAACCGTCGGAGTTGAAGATCCGGTAACGGAAATCCACATCCGGATTGCTCGGCGCTTCGACGATCAGCAACTGGTCGAAACCGATGCCGGTGTGCCGGTCGCCCCACATTTTTGCGTGCTTGGGCTGAATATGCGCGTGCTGGCTGACCAGGTCGAGAACCATGAAGTCGTTGCCCAGGCCATGCATCTTGGTAAAACGCAGCAGCATGGGGTTACTCCGGCAGCAGGCTTTCGCCGGCAAACAGCTCGGCCACGGTCTCGCGGCGACGCACTTCAAATGCCTGATCGCCATCTACCAGCACCTCGGCGGCACGGCCGCGGGTGTTGTAGTTGGAGCTCATTACGAAACCATAGGCACCGGCCGAATGCACGGCCAGCAGATCGCCTTCTTCCAGCGCCAGTTCGCGTTCCTTGGCGAGGAAATCGCCGGTTTCGCAGATCGGGCCGACGACGTCATAGGTGCGCGCAGCGGTCTCGCGGGGCTTGACCGGGGTCACGTCCATCCAGGCCTGGTACAGCGCCGGGCGGATCAGGTCGTTCATCGCCGCATCGACGATGGCGAAGTCCTTGTGTTCGGTGTGCTTGAGGTACTCGACCTGAGTCAGCAGCACGCCGGCGTTGGCGACGATGAAGCGGCCCGGTTCGAACACCAGCGCCAGATCACGACCGACCAGACGCTCGCGCACGGCCTTGATGTAATCGGCGGCCAATGGCGGCTCTTCATCGCGATAACGCACACCCAGACCGCCACCGAGATCGATGTGGCGCAGGTGGATGCCGCAATCGCCGAGGCGATCGACCAGATCCAGCAGGCGATCGAGGGCATCGAGGAACGGAGGCAGAGTGGTCAGTTGCGAACCGATGTGGCAGTCGACGCCGACCACTTCCAGGTTCGGCAGGTGCGCGGCACGCACGTACACGTCTTCGGCGTCGGCGATGGCGATGCCGAACTTGTTCTCTTTGAGACCGGTGGAAATGTACGGGTGGGTGCCGGCATCGACGTCCGGGTTCACGCGCAGCGAGACCGGCGCACGAACGCCCAGCTCGGCGGCGACCACTTGCAGGCGCTCAAGCTCGTCGGTGGATTCGACGTTGAAGCAATGCACGCCGACTTCCAGCGCGCGACGCATGTCGTCACGGGTCTTGCCGACGCCGGAGAACACGATCTTGTCCGGGCTGCCGCCAGCGGCCAGGACGCGTTCCAGCTCGCCACGGGACACGATGTCGAAACCGGCGCCGATACGGGCCAGGACATTCAATACACCGAGGTTGGAGTTGGCCTTGACCGCGAAGCACACCAGGTGCGGCATGCCGGCCAGCGCATCGGCATAGGCCAGGTACTGGGCCTCGATGTGGGCGCGGGAGTAGACGTAGGTCGGTGTGCCGAAGCGATCGGCGATGGCGGACAGCGCCACACCTTCCGCGAACAGCTCCCCGCCACGGTAGTTAAAAGCGTCCATGGCGATCCCTTAGTAAACGTCGTGCTTGTGTGCCTTGGAGACAGGCTGCTTTTGCGAAGACTGGGCTTGCTCGGCCGGGTCCTGATCTTCATCGGGCAGGTACAGCGGGCCTTTCTGACCGCAGGCCGAAACGAGGCAGGCAACCGCGACGAGCGCAGCAAGGGAAGAGATCAGGCGCTTCATGGCGAAATCCTTGAATATGCGTTAATTGCGCCGGAGTATACCGGCCACCCGGCAGCTTGCCTATGCGACGGAACTCCCGTCCGGCGGGGCTCGGGCTGCGGCGCGGAAACTTTTCCTGCATGGCGGGTGCATATTTCGTCGCCGGGCAGGGCGCTTGGTCGTTATCCTTTGCAATCGGCTGGCCGCGTCCGTATCTTGCGGCGCTTGAGCCTGATCAGACATTTTTTGAGGTTGCCGCAATGAGTTTGTCCGAAGCCCGTTTCCATGATCTGGTCGATGCCACCCAGCAAGCGCTGGAGGACATCTTTGATGAAAGTGGCCTGGATCTGGACATGGAGAACTCGGCCGGTGTGCTGACTATCAAGTTCGACAACGGCAGTCAGTTGATCTTCAGCCGTCAGGAACCTCTGCGTCAGCTGTGGCTGGCCGACCGTTCCGGCGGTTTCCATTTCGACTATGACGAGCAGGCCGGCAAGTGGGTCTGCGAGAAAACCGAAGAGTTGCTGGGCGAAATGCTGGAGCGCATCGTCTGGGAGCGCGCCGGCGAAAAACTCGATTTCGACGAAATCTGAGATGAGTACCGCGCCACGGCCTGCCAAGCCGCTCTACAGCAACGTCAGCCCGGCAGTGCCTTCGCCGTGCACCGGCGTCTGTCGGCTGGATGAGCAGAAGGTCTGTCTCGGCTGCCTGCGACATGTCGAAGACATCCGTGAATGGCGTTCGGCCGATGACGAGCGCCGTCGGGTTATCTGTGCCCAGGCGATGCAGCGCAGGCAACTGTCCGGGACGTAGCTTGTATATTTTTTGAGC
>DATMTO010000140.1:0-4061 GCA_035564055.1 Rhodocyclaceae bacterium
GTCGCGAATTTTTTGCTGCAATCTGCTGCAACGCCAATCCGGCACATGGTGTGTGTCGCGCCGGCAGCCCTATACACATCCCCGCCTGTTGAAGTACACCTGCTCGACCTGTATGGAGAAACGTCACCACTCTAAGTGTGGTGACGTTTCGAGGGGCAGAACGTCTTGATGCAATCTAAAAACTATTTCTTCCTGGCTCTGGGATGCGCCTGGTCGTAGACCTTTGCCAGATGCTGAAAGTCCAGATGGGTGTAGATCTGCGTCGTGCTGATGTTTTCGTGCCCCAGCAGCTCTTGCACGGCACGCAGGTCGCCCGAGGATTGCAGCAGGTGTGAGGCGAAGGAGTGGCGCAGCATGTGCGGATGCACGTGCACGCCCAAGCCCTGCTTCTGCGCCCAGCGCGACAGACGGGTGGCGATGCCACCGTTGGAGAGGCGGCGCCCGAACCGGTTGACGAAGAGCGCGGTTTCATCCGGCTTGGCGATGCCGCGGCGATCCTGTATCCAGGTCAGTAATGCCTCCCTGGCCTTGCCGCCAATCGGCACAGTGCGCGTCTTGTTACGCTTGCCGAGCACCGTGACCTCGTTTTCCTTGAGATCGAGATGCGCGTCAAGATTGAGGCTGGCGAGTTCGGACAGGCGCAAACCGGACGAGTAGAGCAGCTCGGCCATGGCGCGATCGCGGCTTTCCAGTGCGTCGTCCGGTTCGCCATCGAGCAGGGCCTTGGCTTGATCCGCGCCCAATGCCTTGGGGAGGTTGCGCGCTTGCTTGGGCGCGCGCAGGCCGTCGCAGGGGTTGCGTTCGATGCTGCCGCGCTTGGCCAGCCAGCGATAGTAGGCGCGCCAGGCGGATAGTGTGCGGGCGATGGAGCGCGGTGCCAGGCCTGCACCATGCAGCTTCATGAGCAGGCGCTTGAGTTGCGGCGGCGCGAGCTGCTCGGGCGGCGTTGCGGTGGCGCTTTCGCTTAGATGCTGCAAGTCGCGCCGGTACGCTGTCAGCGTGTGCGGGCTGGCGCGCCGCTGATGTTCGAGTTCGGCGAGAAAGGTGTCTATGCTCGCCGACATTGTTTTATCCGATCAACTTTATTCAACGACACGCAGCAAGGCGGCGGCAGCCATGTCGCCGATGCGTTCGAGATAGAGCGTACCCATGTCCGGATAGAAGCGACGCTGATCCTCTGAGGCGAAGACCAGCACGCCGAAGCAGGCACCGGCGTGGGTGTTGCCATCGAGGCTGGGTTCGCGCAGGGGCACTTGAGCGACGGAGCGCACATGTTCGTCGAACCACGGCGCCACTTCCTGGCCGGCGATGGGGCCGCAGTAGGGTGTGCCCATGGCACCGACCTGCGCCTTGAGTTCGTCGGAGACTTCGGCGAATTCGGGATTGTCGCCATAGCCCACGCCCCACAGACGCACGTGCACGTGGGGCACGGCGAAGTGATTGATCAGATGGTCGTAGAGGGTGGCGATGGTGCCGTTCATGTCGCGTGCATTGAGCAGGGCGACAGCGAGGCGATGCACCTTTTCGGAGATGACGTCGTTCTCTTCGCCGAAGCCGATCAGCTCGGACATCTTGCCTTCGAGCTGGCGTGCCTTGTCGCGCAGGATGCCGATCTGGCGCTCGGTGATCGAGATGGCCTTGCCGCCGTGCGGACTGGGAATGTGCACGTGCGCCAGCAGGTCGGCGTACTGCTCGAAGAACTCCGGATGGCTTTGCAGGTAGCGGGCGACTTCGTTGGCGTCGAGTTGTATGGTCATGGTGTCAGTGGATTCAGTCTGGAATTTCGATTTCGCCACGGAAAACCGTGACGGCAGGGCCGGTCATCATGACCGGCTGCCCGTCGCCGGCCCAGGCAATGGAAAGATCGCCACCGTGCGTGGTGACACGCACGGGTGAGTCGAGCAGGCCGCGACGGATGCCGGCGACCACTGCCGCGCAAGCGCCGGTACCGCAGGCCAGCGTTTCGCCGGCGCCGCGCTCGTACACACGCAGATGGATGGCGTTACGGCTGTCGATCTGCATGAAGCCCGCGTTGACGCGCTTGGGGAAACGCGGGTGCGATTCGATGACCGGGCCGTCGATATGCACGGGAAAGGCTTCCGCATCCGGGACGACCTGCACCGCGTGCGGATTGCCCATCGACACGACACTGATGTCGACGGATTTGCCATTGACGTCGAGCGGCTGAATGATGGCTTCACTGTCACTGGTGAAGGGAATTTCCGCCGGCTTGACGCGCGGCACACCCATGTCCACGGTGACTTCGCCGTTGTCCTGCAGCGTCAGCGTGAGCACGCCGCACTGAGTCTCGACCAGGATAGCCTTCTTCTCGCTGAGATGTTCGTCGTGCACGAAGCGCACGAAGCAGCGCGCGCCGTTACCGCATTGCTCGACTTCGCCGCCGTCGGCATTGAAGATGCGATAGCGGAAGTCGACGTCGGGACGCGTCGGTTTCTGAACAATCAATATCTGGTCGCAGCCGACGCCGAAGTGGCGGTCGGCCAGGAACTTGGCCTGCGCCGGGGTGAGCTTGGCCAGTTGCATATTGCGCACGGCATCGAGCACGACGAAGTCGTTGCCGAGGCCCTGCATCTTGGAAAAGCGGATTTTCATATCAGGATATTACTCTGCGCCGGAGACCGGCAAAAGCCCGAGTGAGCGCTGCTTTTGTTCAGTAAAAGCCGGCTTCGCCGGGCGGGCGGGTTTTGAACCGCTTGTGCACCCAGTAATACTGGGCCGGCAGCTTGCGTATCTCGTCCTCGATGAAGGCGTTCATGCGGCGCGTATCGGCTTCGGCATCGTCGCTCGGAAAGTTCTGCCAGGCCTCGCCGACGCGGGTGACATAGCCTTGGCCGCCGGGCAGGATCTCGGTGATGACCGGAAAGATGCGCGCGCCGCCCAGCTTGGCCAGGCGGCTGAGGCCGGTAATGGTCGCCGCGGGCACGCCGAAGAAAGGTACGAACACGGCGTCGTCGGGGCCGTAGTCCATGTCGGGCAGATAAAAGAAGGGCCGACCTTCGCGTAGCGACTTGATGGTGCCGCGAATGCCGTCCTGGCGCGTCAGCAGGCGCTGGTCGCCGAAGCGGCTGCGGCCATGGTAGAGCAGGGCATCGACGGCGGCGTTCTTTTGCTTCGAATACATGCTGACCGAGTCCATGAACAGCGCCAGCGTGGTGCCGCTGATGTCGAGGCCGAGGAAGTGCGGCACCAGCAGGATCAGCGGTTGCTTGCCGAGGCGCTCACCGTCGGGCGACATATTGTGCAGGCCTTCGACGCGCGAGAGGCGGCGCAGGCGTCGCTCGCTGGCCCACCACAGCAGGCTGCGCTCAAGCAGGCTGCGGCCGAGCAGGGCGAAATGTTCCCGAGCCAGCGCTTCACGTTGCGCCTCGCTCATCTCCGGAAAGCACAGCCGCAGATTGGTGCGCACGATGTGGCGGCGTTTGGGAATCAGGATGGGCAGCAGGCGGCCGAAGCCGCGCCCGAGCGGCGCCAGCACCGGAAGCGGCAGCCAGTGCAGCAGCCACAGCAGAAAAATTGCGATGCGGGTCATGGATGCCTATCCCCCATCCCCTTTCCCGAGGAAAGAGGTGACCATCGCTCGCTTCGCTCGTATGTCACGAGGTGCTCTGCAGTGTGGCTCATGAGGAAACTCCAGGCGGCGGTGTGACGCCGCTGGGACGCTTGTAGCGCTTGTAGCCCCACAGATACTGGCCCGGGCATTGGCGAATCACGCGCTCGATCTCGCCATTGAGTTGCGCGACTTTGTCTTCGGTGCTGCCGGACAGGGGTGCCGACAGCGGCAGGAAATGCACGTGGTAGCCGGCGCCGTAGGGCAGACGTTCGGCGTAGGTGAGCAGCACCGTGGCGCCGGTGTCCGCCATGCGCGCCGCCAGCGTCATGCTGTAGGCGGGACGGCCGAAAAAGGGCGCCCACACGCCCTCGCCGTTGCCCGGCACCTGATCGGGCAGCATGCCGATGGATTCGCCCGAGCGCAGCGCCTTGATGAGGGCGCGCACGCCGCTCATATCGGCCGGGGCGATCTTGAGATTGGCGGCTCGACC
>DATMTO010000141.1:0-2136 GCA_035564055.1 Rhodocyclaceae bacterium
GCCCATTGCCAACAGCGCAGGCGTCAACAGTGCCTACGAGTTCCGCAACAAGATGAGCAGCGATCCGGCTTGCCAGGAAATCGCCTCCCAGGCTGATCGGACATACTCGGATCAGACACTTGATAGCGATCAGAAGAAGCAAGCACTCGAGCAACTCCGCAGCCGCGCACAGACAGCCGGCTGCCTCTGATCAGGCCAGCAAGGCCTCGAAGGCAACGGCCGCATGACTCAGCGGCCGTTGCGGCAATCTCACCCGAAACAGGGAGCGTTCGATTACGCCGAGATCGGTAGCAATCGCGCGCACCCGCCCCAGCGCAAGCTGATCGCGTGCGCAGATGCGCGGCACGATGCCAAGGCCGAGCCCGGCGGCAACACTCTGCACAATAGCCTCATTACTGCCGACCTCCATTCGACGCACCGCTGACAGTCCCAGCCCATCCAGGGCCTGCTCGGTCACGTTGCGGCTACCCGAACCGGGCTCCCGCACTACCCAGGTGGCATCCGCCATCTTGCGCAGATCCACCGCGCCCTCCAGCCCACTGCCTCGTTTGGCCGGGCCCTTCGGCGCCAACACCACCATCTGTTCGCTTCGCCAGGGACGAATATCCAGCCGCTCGTCGTTCAGCTGACCTTCGACCAGCGCCACATCGACGCGACACTCCAGCAGCAGATCCGCCACCTGCGCGGTATTGGCGCTGACCAGACAGATCTCGACCATCGGGTACTTGCGCTGGAAGCGCGCCAGCAGCGGCGGTAGCCAGTAACCGGCGATGGTGGTACTGGCACCGATGGTCAGGCGCCCGCGTTCCACCGTCCAGAAGGAACGTAGCGCCTCGTCGGCCTTGCGTTCCAGCGCAAAGATGCTGCGCCCATAGTCGAACAGCACCCGGCCGGCCTCGCTCGCCTTGAATCCGCGCCCCTGGCGCTCCAGCAGAACGGTATCGAGCTGCGCCTCCAGCTCGCGAATCGCCCGCGAGACGGCGGGCTGACTGATGTCGAGTGTCTCTGCCGCGCGCGTAAAACTCTCCGCCTCGACCACCTGAACAAAAACCCGCAACAGGTTGAGGTTCATTTCAATCCATCACCTTAAGTTATGTTTTCTTAACTTCCATTATCTGTACATATAACACGTCGCTGCCTATGCTGCGCAGACTTTCTCTTCGAACTCGTCATGCGCAGCGCCCTGTCCTCACTTGTTAGCCACGAAGCCCTCCGCGGTCTGCTGCTGTGCAGCGGCATCGTCGTCGGAGCACAACTGCTGGTCAGCACCACCAGCATCGCCCATCACGGCATCGGCACACTGGTGCTGGCGTTGACGCTGGGGCTGTTGATCGGCAATCTGCCCCTCTTCGAAGTCGGCCAGATTCCGCAGCTGCAGACCGGTCTGCGCTTCGCCCGCAGTTACTGCCTGCGTAGCGGCATTGCGCTCTATGGTCTCGGGCTGAGCATCGACGGCCTGATGCGCTTCGGCTGGAGTGCGCCGCTATCGGCCCTGATCGTGGTCGCCTCGACGCTGTGGCTGGCCGGCGTGCTCGGTCGTCGTCTCGGCATTTCGCCGGGTGCGGCCAGCCTGATCGGGCTCGGCAGCGCCATTTGCGGCGCGGCGGCCATCGCCGCCGCGCAGGAAGTGATCGATCCGCCGGCAGACAGCGCCGAGGTCGGCAGCGCGATTGCTTGCGTGGTCGTATTCGGCACCCTCGGCATGTACCTACTGCCACTGCTCTATCCCTACTGGCAGATTGCGATCGGTGGCGACAGCCTGCGCAGCGAGCATCTATTCGGCCTGCTGATCGGCCTCAGCGTGCATGAGCTCGGTCACGTCATCGGCGCCGCCAGCGCCATCGGCGGCGAGGCGGAGGCGGCGGCGCTGGTGGAAAAGATGTTGCGCGTGACGATGCTGGCACCAGTACTGCTCTTTCTCACCAGCTTCAAGCCCGGCGTACGCAGCGGCGAGAGGACGACGCGGATTTCGATCCCCCCCTTCCTCATCGGTTTCGTTGTCAGCATGCTGATTGCCTCCAGTCCTGCTGTCCCGCACGCCCTCAAGGCCGCCGGCACCGATGCGGCTCAGTTCCTTCTCGCGCTAGGCCTGGCCGCGCTCGGCATCGCCACGCGCTGGCAGGACATGCGCCGCGC
>DATMTO010000142.1:0-8938 GCA_035564055.1 Rhodocyclaceae bacterium
GTGCGCGGTATCATTGAGTCCATGCTCGAACAACCCATCATCGTCGCGCTCAATCACGTCCTTGCACGCACCTCCTGGGCGCAGGAAAAGCTCGTTCCCTTCGCCGGCCGTGAGGCGCTGTTTGTCATGCCACCGTTCCGGCTGCAGCTGCTGGTGACGGCCGAGGGCCGCTTCGCCGTCGGGCGCGGCACAGTCGACGTGGAAATTGCCCTGCCCGCCGACACACCGCTGGTCGCGCTGCAAGGCAGCCTTGATGGAACAGATCGGGTCATGCGCAACGCACGCATCAACGGTTCGGTCGAATTCGCCGACACGCTGGGATTTGTACTGCGCCATCTGTCCTGGGATTTCGAGGAAGACCTGTCGCGCGTGGTGGGCGACATCGCCGCGCATCGCATCGCGGGCTCGCTACGCACCCTCACCGCATGGCAGAAACAGGCGGCGCGGAATCTCGCCGAAAACACGGTCGAATATTTGCGCGATGAAAAAGGCGTCCTGCCGGCGCCGGAAGAAATCGGCGCCTTTTCCGAGGCGGTCGATCGCCTGCGCGACGATGTGGCGCGCCTCGAAAAACGTCTGCAAAAGCTGCGCTAAGCAGGGCCCGGGACGAAAAAAGGCGTAGCGGGAAACCGCTACGCCTTTTGTTTATGCGCGAGACCGATTACTTGCTTTTGCTTTGCTCGGCGACCTTGGCAAAGTCGGCGGTGACGGCACGATCTTCCTCGGCACCGCCGAGTGCCTTGTACAGATTGGCGGCATTGGCCAGCAAGGCGCTGCGCGTGGCGATCGTCGATTGCTGCGCCAAATACAGGTCGCGCTGCGCATCCAGCACTTCCAGATAGTTGGAGATCCCGCCCTTGTAGCGCGCGTCGGCCAGCGTCAGACGACCACTCTGCGCCTTCTCGGCCGCCTCCAGCGCGGTCAGCTGCTTGGCCAGCTGTTCACGCGCGACAATCAGATCGGCCACTTCCTTGAAGGCAGACTGAATGGTCTTCTCGTACTGGGCCACCGCAATGACCTTGCGTGCTTCGGTAACGTCGAGATTGTTGAGCGTGCGCCCACCGTCGAACAGGGGCATGCTGATCGTCGGCGTAAAGGTCCAGGCGCCGTTGCCGGTATCGAACAGGCCCGAGATCGCGGGGGCTGAGCTACCGACGCTACCGCCGATGGTAATGCGTGGCAGGAAGGCGGCACGCGCGGCACCGATGTTCGCATTCGCCGCGATCAGTTGATGCTCGGCGGCGATCACGTCCGGCCGCTTGAGCAGCACTTCTGACGGCAGGCTTATGTCGAAGTCGGCCACCACCTCTTGATCGGTGAGGCGACGACCGGGCGGGAGATCCTTGGCCAGATTCGGCTGGCCGACCAGCAACACCAGGGCACTGGCGGCTGCGGCACGCTGCCGCACGAGGTTGGCCAGATCGGCCTTGGCCTGTTCGAGGGCACCGTCGGCCTGCAGGTAATCGAGATCGCCGGCAATCCCGACTTCGCGGCGCTTGGCCAGAATGTCGCGCGCCTCCTGGCGTGCCCGCACCGTCTCTTCGGCGACCTTGGCGCGGTCCTCCGTTTCAAGCACCGTGAAATAGGCGCCGGCAACATCGCTGATCAGGCTGAGGCGGAAGGAGCGCTGCGCCTCTTCGGTGGCTAGATAGTTTTCGAGCGCGGCCTTGGATAGATTCGCCACACGCCCCCAAAAATCCAGCTCGAAGGCAGGAATGCCGATGCCCGCGGTATAGACGCGCGAATAAAGGGTGTTGCCGGTGGTCGATACGCTGCCGGGAATACGCTGTGCGGTCTGCCCGCCGGTGACGTTGAGCGTCGGGAAACGATCGGCGCGCTGAACGCCATAGAGCGCGCGTGCTTCCTCCACGCGCGCGACGGAGATGCGCATGTCGCGGTTGTAGTCGAGTGCCGCGGTGATCAGGGCTTGCAGACGCTCGTCGAGGAAGAATTCGCGCCACGGCGTGTTGTCGATGCTGCGCTTGCCGGCGGCCGGCGAAGCCGTGTTCCAGTCGGCCGCGACCGGCGCGGCCGGGCGCAGGTAGTCAGGCATCAGCGAACATCCGGTCGCCAGCAGCGCGGCTGCGACGGCAAGCGAGAGTGCGGATTTATTCAACATAGTTATCTCCGGAAGTGCGCTGGTCGTCGATGTGCTTCGGTCCGACCTTACCCGGGAAGAAGCGACGGACCACCACGAAGAAGACCGGCACAAGGAACACTGCCAGGATGGTCGCACCCAGCATACCGCCGATGACGCCGGTACCGATGGCGTGGCGACTCTGCGCGCCGGCGCCACTGGAAATCGCCAGCGGCAGCACGCCGAGGATGAAGGCAATCGAGGTCATCAGGATGGGGCGGAAGCGCAGACGACAAGCTTCGAGTGTCGCATCGATGACGCTCATGCCCTTGTCCTGCAGTTCGCGGGCGAACTCGATGATCAGGATCGCATTCTTCGACGAGAGGCCGATGATGGCGATGAGACCAACCTTGAAGTACACGTCGTTGGGCATGCCGCGCAAGGTCACCGCGAGGAGTGCGCCGAAGATGCCGAGCGGCACGACCAGGATCACGGCGAACGGAATCGACCAGCTCTCGTACAAGGCGGCAAGTGCGAGGAACACCACGATCAGCGACAGACCGAACAGGAACGGCGCCTGATTGCCGGAGACCTTTTCTTCCAGCGAGGTCGACGACCATTCGAAGCCGAAGCCCGGCGGCAGCTTGCTGGCCATTTCCTCCATCGCCGCCATCGCCTCGCCGGTACTCTTGCCCGGTGCCGGGCCGCCCGAGAGCTTCACCGCCGGCAGACCGTTGTAGCGGTCCACCTTGGGCAGGCCGACCTGCCACTTCGGCGTGGCGATTTCGCCCAGCTCAAGCATGCGCCCCTGCGTGTTGCGGACCGGCAGGCGCAGGATGTCTTCCGGCGTCTTGCGCAGATCGGCATCGGCCTGCATCTGCACGCGCAGAATGCGGCCGGAACGCACGAAGTCGTTGATGTAGGAGACCCCCAGCGTGGACTGCAGCGTCGTGTTGAGGTCGGCCAGATCGACCGACAGCGCGCGCGCCTTGGCACGGTCGATCTCAAGCAGGATCTGCGGTGCCGGCTCCTGACCTTCCGGGCGAACGCCGGCGAGGTTGGGATTCTGCGCAGCCATGCCGAGCAGCATGTTGCGCGCCTCCATCAGCTTTTCACGGCCCTGGCCGGAACGGTCCTGCAGGCGGAAGTCGAAACCGCCGATGGCGCCGAGTTCCGGAATCGGCGGCACATTAACGCCGAGCACGAAGGCCTGCTTGATCGCGAACAGCGCCATATTGCCGCGCTGAATCACACTCTGCACCGAATGCTCCTGGCCCTTGCGCTCATCCCAGTCCTTGAGCCGGACAAAGGCAAGCGCTGCATTCTGGCCACGCCCGAAGAAGGAGAAGCCGAGCACGCCGATGACATGCGATACCTCAGGCTGCTTCAGGTAGTACTGTTCGAGCTGTGACAACACTTCGCGTGTGCGCTCGGTACTCGAACCCGGCGGCAGCTGCACGATGTTGATGAAATAGCCCTGGTCTTCGTCGGGCAGGAAGCTGCCCGGCAGGCGCGTGAACAAGCCGGCGGTCATGGCGATGACAACCGCGTAGACGATCAGCCAGCGGAACGGCTTGGCGATGATCTTGCTGACGCGACCGCGATACTTGTCGCTGGCACGGGCGAAGAAACGATTGAACCAGCCGAAGAAGCCCTTCTGCTCGGTGTCGCTCTTTTCCACATGCTTGAGCAGGCTCGCGCACATGGCCGGCGTGAGGGTGAATGCCATCAACGCCGAGAACAGCATGGTCAGCATCAACGTCACCGCGAACTGGCGATAGATGGCGCCGACCGAACCGCCAAAGAACACCATCGGCAGGAACACCGCGCACAGCACCAGGGTAATGCCGATAATGGCACCCACGATCTGGTCCATCGCCTTGCGTGTCGCGTCACGCGGCGACAGATGCTCCTCGCTCATGATGCGCTCGACGTTTTCCACCACCACGATGGCGTCGTCCACCACGATGCCGATGGCCAGCACCATGGCGAACAGTGTCAGCACGTTGATCGAATAGCCGAGCAGGTAGAGGCCGGTGAGTGCGCCGATCAGGGCCACCGGCACCACCACTGCGGGAATCAGGGTGGCGCGCAGATTGCCGAGGAACAGGTACATCACCAGGAACACCAGCACCATGGCTTCGACCAGGGTATGCATCACTTCCTGGATGGAGATGTCGACGAAGGCCGAAGTGTCGTACGGAACTTCCCACGCGTAGCCGGGCGGGAAGTATTCAGCCAGCTGGGCCATCTTGGCCTTCACCGCCTTGGCCACCTCAAGGGCATTACCATCCGGCGCAACGCGCACGGCAATCGCCGCCCCCGGCTTGCCGTCCATGCGCGCGAACACGTCGTAGCTCTGGCCACCAAGTTCGACGCGAGCGATGTCGCGGACGCGCACGGTGGAGCCGTCGGGGCGTGTCTTGACCAGAATGTCGCCGAACTCTTCCGGCGTGGTCAGACGGCTGCGCGCGACGATGACGGCGTTGAGCTGCTGCCCCGGAGCGGCCGGGTTCTGGCCAATCTCGCCGGTGGCGAGCTGCACGTTCTGGGCGCGGATCGCTGTCGCCACGTCGTTGGCCGTAATGCCGTAGGCATACAGCTTGGACGGATTCAGCCAGATGCGCATCGAGTATTCGGTACCGAACAGGATCGCCTCGCCCACGCCCGGAACCCGACGGATCTGGTCGAGCACGCTGGCGGCGGCGAAGCTGCCGAGATCGATGGAGTTCTTGCTGCCGTCGGGCGAGTGCAGCATGATGAACATCAGGTAGTTGCGCTGCGGCTTGGTAACCGGGATACCGATGCGGCGCACGTCGTCGGGCAGACGCGCTTCGACCCGCTTGAAGCGGTTTTGCGCCTCTACCGACGCAATGTCGACATTGGTGCCGGCCTCGAAAGTCAGCGTCAGCGTGCCAACGCCGAGTTCGGACGAGGCTTCCATGTAGAGCAGATGCTCGATGCCGTTCATCTCCTGTTCGATCAGGGCGATAACGGTTTCTTCGATCACCTCGGCCGAAGCACCGGGATAGGTGACGTTGAAGGCGATCGACGGCTGTGCCACCTGCGGATATTGCGCCACCGGCAGCTTCTTCAGCGCCAGCGAACCGCCGAGCAGGATGATGATGGCGATCACCCAGGCAAACACCGGGCGATCGATAAAGAACTTAGCGAACATATTGCGCCTCCGCGCGGCCGCCCGAAGGCGGCGCGAGTGAAATCATTTGGCAGCCGTTCCTCAGGAGCGGCTGAACCGACATCGCCGCATCGCTCGGGAAAGAGGATGGGAGCAGCGTCATCACGTCAGCCTTCCTTCTTGTCGGCCGCAGGCTTGGCATCCTGCTTTTGCGGTGCAGCGGCTTGGGGCTGCACCGTCGTCGGTAGCGCCATGCCGGCCGGGGCCAGCGCCTCTTCGGCGCTCAAGGCGTGCGGCTTGACGGTACTGCCGGGACGCGCCTTCTGCAGGCCGTTCACCACGATGGTTTCGCCGTCCTTGAGGCCATCGTTGACGATCCAGTTGGGACCGCTCATGCCGACCGTGCGAATCGGGCGCGGCGACACCTTACCTTCGGCGTCGACAACCATCACGTACTGACCCTGCGGATTCGACTGCACGGCGCGTTGCGGAATGCGCATGACGTTGTCCATCACCGCCTGCGGGAAACGCACACGCACGAACATGCCGGGCAGTAGCTCCTTCCTAGGATTGGGCACTTCGGCGCGCAGATTGACGGCGCCGGTGTCCGGGTCAACAGACAGGTCGCTGAACAGCAGCTTGCCCGGCTGCGCGTAGACCGAACCGTCCTCGAGCACGATCTGCACTTTCGCATCGTCGCTGCGCTTGACGCTGCCTGCCTTCAGCTGCTGCTTGAGCTGCAGCAGCTCGGTGTTGGTTTGCGAGAAGTTGGCGTAGAGCGTGTCGATCTGCTCGACGGTGGCAAGCTTGGTGGCTTCGCTCTTGCCCACCAGCGCGCCTTCGGTCACCAGCGCCCGGCCGATGCGGCCGGAGATCGGTGCCGGCACGCGCGTGTTTTCGAGATCGATGTTGGCCTTGGCCAGCGCAGCTTCGGCCTGCTTCAACTTGGCCTCGGCCTGATCGTATTCCTGCTTGCTGACGGCGCGCATTTCCAGCAACGGCTTGTAGCGGTCCAGCGTGAGCTGCGCCACGGCTACGTCGGCGCGGGCGGCATCGGCTGCGGCCTTGTAGCTGCGCGGGTCAATGATGAAGAGGTTCTGTCCCGCCTTCACGTCGGAACCTTCGGTGAATGTGCGCTTCTCTACGACGCCTTCGACACGGGCGCGAATCTCGGCGGTACGCCAAGCCTGCAGCCGGCCCGGCAGGTCGCGCGTCACTTCGGCGCTACCGGTCTTGATCGTGAACACGTCGACCTCCGGCGGAGGCATGCCACCGCCAGCCGCGCCGGCGGGTGCATTATTGCTGCCGCAGGCGCTCAACATGAGGGCGAGCGTGGCGGCGATGGCGGTGATCTTGAACGAGCGGTAGGGCTTCATATTCTGCTCCGGGGGCTGGGCAATGCTGAAAGGGCTTGGATAAGTCTGTTTGGATTTGCTGCAAATTACTGCGACTGATAGGCGCGCATGAAGCAATCGACGATCGCTTCGACCCGCTGCTTCTGTTCGTAAGACTCACGTTCGATACCGAACAGCATGCGCGTGCGTTCGGCACCGCTCAACATGCCGTAAAGAATTTCGGCGGCCAGGCGCGGGTCGTCCTCGCGCAACGTCTTCAGGGCCATGGCACGGCGCATGAAGTCGGCGAGTTGGTCGAGCATCGCGGCCGGCCCCACCCGGTAGGTTCGTGCCGCCATATCCGGGAACCGCGGTGCCTCGGCGGCAATCATGCGGATCCATGCGCTGCACTGGCCGGACAGGATGCATTCGTAATACATGAGTCCGAACTCGGTCAGCGTCTGGCGGGGATTGGCCGGACTGCCGGCCAGCGGCACGCTGAAGATGTTCATGTTGTCGCGCGTCATCTCTTCGAACAAGGCTTCCTTGGTCGGGAAATGGTTGTAGACCGTCTGCTTGGCGACGCCGGCAAGCTGCGCAATTCGTTCTATGCTGGAACGATAGCCCTCCGTTGTGAAGGCTTCACGCGCGGCCTCAATAATGCGCTGACGATTGTCTTGGGATGGTGGCGACATAATGGACTAGACTGTACAGTCCAACATTATGTCACACCAATCGAAAGTTTCTATCAGAATCGGTTTTTCCTACGAATGCGCAGCAAAACAAAAGGGCAGCCCAGTTTTCACCGGGCTGCCCTTCTGATTGATGCGGGATGAGGCGTTTGCTTAGCTACGCACCTTGCGCAGACGCTGGATTGCCGCCAGTTGCGCGATGGCTTCGGCCAATTCGGCTTGGGCCTTGGCGTAGTCCATGCCGGCAGCCTGGTTGGCCATGGCTTCTTCAGCCAGGCGCTTGGCCTCGGCAGCCTTGGCTTCGTCCAGATCGGCACCGCGGATCGCGGTGTCGGCCAGCACGGTGACCGAGCCCGGCTGCACTTCAAGAATGCCGCCGCTCACGAATACGAGCTCCGGTGCTTCCTGATTCGGCAGCTTCAACGTCACGGCACCCGGTCGGATGCGGCTGATCAGCGGGGTATGGCCGGGCAGAATGCCCAGCTCACCGGCTTCACCGGGCAGCGAAACGAATTCGGCCAGACCGGAGAAGAGCTTCTCTTCAGCACTCACCACATCGACATGAACAGTCATTGCCATGTTCTTTCCTTGTTAGTCGAGGATCGAGCCCATTTTTAGCAATGAGACCCGACCCTCTGCCTAGACTTATTGCAGCGACTTGGCCTTTTCGACAGCCTCTTCGATGGCGCCAACCATGTAGAAGGCTTGTTCCGGCAGGTGGTCGTACTCGCCGTCCACGATTGCCTTGAAGCCCTTGATGGTGTCGGCCAGCGGCACGATCTTGCCGGGCGAGCCGGTGAAGACTTCGGCCACGTTGAACGGCTGCGACAGGAAGCGTTGGATCTTGCGGGCGCGGGTAACGGCCAGCTTGTCTTCCGGAGCGAGTTCGTCCATGCCCAGAATGGCGATGATGTCGCGCAGTTCCTTGTAGCGCTGCAGCGTTTGCTGAACGCGACGGGCAACCGTGTAGTGCTCTTCGCCGACGATCTGCGGGTCGAGCTGACGCGAGGTGGAGTCGAGCGGATCAACAGCCGGGTAGATACCCAGGGCGGCGATGTCACGCGACAGCACGACGGTAGCGTCAAGGTGCAGGAAGGTGGTGGCAGGCGACGGGTCGGTCAAGTCATCCGCAGGGACGTACACGGCCTGGATCGAGGTGATGGAGCCAACCTTGGTCGAGGTAATACGCTCTTGCAGGCGGCCCATTTCTTCAGCCAGCGTCGGTTGATAACCCACGGCGGAAGGCATACGGCCCAGCAGTGCGGACACTTCGGTACCGGCCAGGGTGTAGCGGTAGATGTTGTCCACGAAGAACAGAATGTCGCGGCCTTCGTCACGGAACTTCTCGGCCATGGTCAGACCGGTCAGCGCCACGCGCAGACGGTTGCCGGGCGGTTCGTTCATCTGACCGAACACCATGGAGACCTCGTCCAGAACCTTGGAGTCTTCCATTTCGTGGTAGAAGTCGTTGCCCTCGCGGGTACGCTCGCCCACGCCCGCGAACACGGAGTAACCACCGTAGCTCTTGGCGATGTTGTTGATGAGTTCCATCATGTTCACGGTCTTGCCGACGCCGGCGCCGCCGAACAGGCCGATCTTGCCGCCCTTGGCGAACGGGCAGACCAGGTCAATCACCTTGATACCGGTGGGCAACAGGTCAACCGACGGGGACAGCTCGTCGAACTTCGGGGCCTTGGCG
>DATMTO010000143.1:0-6296 GCA_035564055.1 Rhodocyclaceae bacterium
GGCGATTTCGACGGCGCCCGTGCGCTCCTGCACAAGGTGCGACCGGCCGACGAGGCCGGCCAGGTGCAGCTGATCCTCGCTGAAGGCGCCCTGTTGCGCGAAGCCAATCGCGACCAGGAGGCCTATGTCTTTCTTGATAATGCCTTGAAGGGACGCCCGAACGAACCCGAGCTGCTCTACGAAACCGGCCTGGCCGCCGATCGCCTGAGCAAGTTCGATACGGCCGAACAGCTGTGGCGCAAGCTCATCAAGCTCCGTCCGGACCATGCGCATGCCTACAATGCGCTCGGCTATTCGTTCGCCGATCGCGGCGTGCGTCTTGATGAGGCGCAGCAGCTGATCGACAAGGCGCTGGCGCTGCAGCCCGACGATCCTTTCATTCTCGATAGCAAGGGCTGGGTGCAATTCCGGCGCGGCGATAAGCAGGCGGCGCTGGAAACCCTACAGAAGGCCTTCGGCAAGCGCTCCGATCCTGAAATTGCGGCCCATCTCGGCGAAGTGCTCTGGTCCCTCGGCCGTAAGGACGATGCGCGCAAAGTCTGGACCGACGCTGCCCGTCAAAGCCCGAGCAATCAGGCACTCGCCGATACCATCAAGAAATTTCTGCCTTGAGTCGTCTGTTTGTTTTCGTGCTGGGCCTGCTGCTCTGCGGCGTGGCGCTGGCCGATGCACCCTTCACCTTGTCCGGCCGGATTGCCATCCGCCAAGGCGAGCAGGCTTACAACGGCGCCTTGCACTGGCGCCATACCGCCGACACCGATGAGCTGACGCTGGCCGGCCCGCTGGGGCAAGGCGTGGCCGAGTTGCGCCGCGATGGCGAGCACGCCGTGCTGCAACTGCCGAACGGCGAGCGCCACGAGGCGGCTACGCTGGAAGCGCTGGCGGATCGGTTGTTCGGCACGCCACTGCCCATCACCGCCCTGCCTGACTGGATTCGCGGCGTGGCTCCCGACGCGCAACTCGACGAGTTGAAGCGCCCGCTGCGACTGGTGCTGCCCGACTTCTGGATGATCCAGTGGCTGCGCTACGACGATGCCGGCCGGCCGCAACTGCTGTCGCTCGAAAACCAGGACGTCGGCGTCCGTTTGCGCATCGACAGCTGGGCCGATAGTGCCGATGATGATCCCGCCACTGCAAACGCCGGCGGGGACGCGCAATGAAGGCTTGGCCGGCCCCCGCGAAGCTGAATCTTTTCCTGCACGTCGTCGGCCGTCGTGCCGATGGCTACCATCTCCTGCAGACCGTATTTCGCTTTATCGATTTTGGCGACAGCCTGTATTTTTCGCTGCGCGAAGACACTGCAGTGGTGCTTGAAAATCCCCTGCCCGGCGTTCCGCCGGAACACGATTTGACGGTGCGTGCCGCCCGCCTGCTGCAGGCGGCGACGGGTATTGAGCGCGGCGCGAATATCCGCATCGAGAAGCGCCTGCCCATGGGCGGCGGGCTCGGTGGCGGCAGCTCGGATGCGGCCACCACACTGCTTGCGCTCAATCACTTGTGGCAGGCAGGCCTGAGTCGCCGGGAGCTCGAAGTGCTCGGCCTCCAGCTCGGGGCCGACGTGCCAATTTTTGTGCACGGCCATGCCGCATTTGCCGAAGGCGTGGGCGAGCTTTTCAGCGACGTCGCCGTGCCCGATGTCTGGTATCTGGTGCTGGTGCCGCCCGTCAGTGTGCCGACCCCGGCGATCTTTGGTGCCGCCGATCTGTGCCGCGATACGCCGGTCATGCGTCCGGAGGATTGGCGGCCCGGCATGGGCCGCAACGACATGGAGGCCGTGGCGGTGCGCCTGTACCCGGAGGTCGGTGCGCATCTCGACATGCTCAAGGCATACGGGTCTCCACGCATGAGTGGCTCCGGCGCCTGCGTGTTTGTCGAGCTGGCGGATGAGGCCGCGGCGCAAGCAGCGCAGGCGGCCTTGCCGGCCGGCGTGCGCAGCTTTGTTGCCCGAGGCCTGACACAGCATCCCCTGGCCGACATTCTTTGAGGTGATTTTTTAGCAATTGCCTTGACTAAATCCGATTTGCGGCTGATAATGCGCGTCCTTTTCGGCGGTACCCATTTGTGGTGTAGCTGATGTTGGGGAGTCGCCAAGCTGGTTAAGGCACCGGATTTTGATTCCGGCATGCGAAGGTTCGAATCCTTCCTCCCCAGCCAACCGAATTTTGCCGCGGGCAGATGACTCATCTGTCCGCTTTTGCTTTTTCAGAAACGTTGTGTCGAGACGCACATGGCCTACGACAGCTTGATGGTATTCACCGGCAACGCCAACCCGAAACTGGCTGCCGATGTGGCTAAGCGCCTGAACATGTCCCTGGGGCGTGCCACTGTTGGCCGTTTCTCGGACGGGGAGGTCAATGTCGAGTTGCTGGAGCATGTGCGCGGTCGCGACGTGTTCGTGCTGCAATCGACCTGCGCTCCGACCAACGACAGCCTGATGGAGCTGATGGTGCTGGTAGACGCGCTCAAGCGCGCTTCGGCCGGCCGCATCACCGCCGCCATCCCGTATTTCGGTTATGCCCGCCAGGATCGTCGTCCGCGTTCCGCGCGCGTGGCGATCACCGCCAAGGTCGTTGCCAATATGCTGCAGTCCGTCGGCGTCGACCGCGTGCTGACGGTTGACCTGCACGCCGACCAGATTCAGGGCTTCTTTGACGTCCCGGTCGACAATATCTACGCCACGCCGATCCTGCTGGGCGACGTGTGGAAGCAGCGTTACGAAAACCTGATGGTGGTCTCGCCCGACGTCGGTGGCGTGGTGCGCGCCCGCGCGCTGGCCAAGCGCCTGGAGTGTGATCTGGCCATCATCGACAAGCGCCGTCCCAAGGCCAACGTTTCCGAAGTCATGCACATCATCGGTGATGTGCAGGGCCGTACCTGCATCATCATGGACGACATGGTGGATACCGCCGGCACGCTGTGCAAGGCCGCCGACGCGCTCAAGGCACACGGCGCCGCGCGCGTTCTGGCCTACTGTACCCATCCGGTGCTGTCCGGCAGCGCGGTCGAACGCGTCAAGGAATCGGTGCTGGACGAGCTGGTTGTCACGGATACCATCCCGCTGCGCGACGACGCCAAGGCCAGCGGCAAGATTCGCCAAATCTCGATCGCCGAACTCTTGGCCGAAACCATGCTACGGATCTCGACTGAGTCGTCGGTGTCGTCCCTGTTCATGGACTAGTAATACGCAAGGGGGCAGTCGCCCCCTTGGATCCCCCGCAACAGTGGGGGGCTTGTACTAAATCCGGAGGATTTTCCTCCGAACCCCTTCGCGCAAGCGGAGGTTTTTAACCCCCGGTCTGGTCGCGGAACGGGTAATTTTGGAGTAGTAAAAATGTCTATCGAATTCAACGCAACCAAGCGTACCGTACAGGGCACCGGAGCGAGCCGCCGCCTGCGTAACGCTGGCCGCTTCCCCGGCATCGTCTATGGCGCCGACAAGGCTCCGCTCGCAGTCGAGTTTGACCACAACGAGCTGTATCACCTGCTGCGTCAGGAAGCTTTCCATTCGTCCGTGCTGACCATGAACCTGGAAGGCGCCAAGGAAACCGTGATCCTGCGCGACGTGCAGCGTCACCCCTTCCGCCAGCTGGTTCTGCATATCGACCTCCAGCGCGTCGATGCCACCCACAAGATCCACACCAAGATCCCGTTCCACTTCGTGAACGCCGACATCGCTCCGGGCGTCAAGCTGCACGGCGGCATCATCTCGCACGTCATGAACGAACTCGACGTCAAGTGCCTGCCGGGCAACCTGCCCGAGTTCATTGAAGTCGACCTCAAGGATCTCGACGTCGGCGCCTCCATCCACGTTTCGCAGCTCAAGCTGCCGAACGGCGTGGAAGCCAATCTGCACAAGGGTGAAGATCCCGTTGTCGCAGCGCTGGCCATCCCGCGCGGCGCCAAGGCTGACGAAGCCGCTGCTGCCGAAGCCGCTGCTGCTGCGCCTGCTCCGGCCGACAAGAAGTAAATCTATCGATGACGCAAGTGCCCTTGCGCCAGATTGAACAAGGGGGCTTGCCCCCTTGTTTATCCCCCTAAGTCAGGAATGTTCTGTGAGCGAAGGGAAGTCTGCGCAGTCCTTGCGATTGATCGTCGGTCTCGGGAACCCCGGGACCGAGTATTCCGAAACCCGGCACAACGCCGGGTTTTGGTTTTGTGAGCGTCTTGCGCGTGACCTTTCCGCGCCGCTGAATCACGAAAGCCGCTTCCACGGTATCGCCGGCAACAGCCGCGGTGCCGGCGTGTGGATACTGCTGCCGCAGACCTTCATGAATCGCTCCGGCCTGGCAGTCCGCGCCCTGGCGCAGTTCTACAAGATACTGCCCCAAGAGATTCTTGTCGTCCACGATGAACTCGATATTCCGCCGGGCCAGCTGCGCCTCAAGTTTGGCGGCGGCTCTGGCGGCCACAACGGGCTCAAGGACATCACTTCGCATCTGGGTACGCCGGATTACTGGCGCCTGCGTGTCGGCATCGGCCATCCGGGCGACCGCAACGAAGTTGTGAATTTCGTACTCAAGCCGCCGCGGCGCGAAGAACAGGAGGCAATTGATGCCGCCCTGGATCGCGCCCTGATAGCATGGCCCCATCTGCAACGAGCAGACTTCACTGCGGCCATGCAAAAACTCAACAGCCGCAACTGAACGCAGGGAGGGAGCGGTCGCAAGGCCTCCCTGCGAGCGTGTTCAAGGGGTACATGCATAATTGCCCAGTTGCGGCGGCATGGCGGCGCGGAAAAGGGAAACGGAGCAGGAGTGTGCTGATTCAGAAAGTATGGCGCCGAAGCTGGCTGACGCTGCTAATCGGAGTGGGTACAGGTTCGGCGGCCGCCGAGACCCCGCCGTTGGCCGAAGGAGGGTATCTAGGCGACCTGCCCGTCGTCCTTTCGGTGACGCGCCTGGCGCAGTCGCTGGCGGATACTCCGGGTGCAGTCACGGTCATCGATCGAGATATGATCCGCCGCTCGGGTGCGCGAACGGTGACAGAGCTATTGCGTTACGTTCCGGGTTTTCTGGTGTCTGGTTGGAATGGCGCCAATCCGATTGCGCAGTATCACGTAGGCTTTGCCGAGGATGCATCGCGCCTACAGGTGTTTGTCGACGGGCGCTCGGTCTACTCATCCTTGTTTGTCGGCGGTGACGCCCATCGCGGCTTGGCGGCTATCGTAATGGAGGACATAGAACGCGTCGAAGTTCTACGTGGCTCGAACTCCGCCGCGTACGGTTCCAATGCCTTTATGGGTGTGATTAATATCATCACACGTAACAGTGCCGACACGCGAGGTACGCTGGTCTCGGTGAGTACCGGCAGCAACGGCATCAACGATCAGGTGCTTCGTTACGGCTGGGGCAATAACGATGCGAGTTTTCGCGTCACTGCCGCCCATCGCGGCGACAATGGTTATGACATGCGCGAGTTTTATCCCTCGTTCTATGGCTCACCTTCGGATAACTCGGCGCTGAGTCAGTTCGATTTTCGCGGTGATATGCGGCTGTCACCACAAGATGATCTGCTAGTCACCTTTGGCGCCTCCAATTACAGGACGGACGAAGGTGACGGAACGAAAGGCAATGCGCCTTATTCGACAAGCGATCAGGCAGCGCATGTCATGGTGCGCTGGAATCGGCAGTTATCTGATACTGACGCCTTCTACCTGTCAGCCAGCTTTGATGACGATGATCTGAATAGCCCGGTATATATCAGCGGCCATTCGCAGCGTAGCAACATTGAATTCAGCTATCAGCAGCAACCTCTGGAAAGCGTGCGTACCGTGTGGGGCACGTCCTGGCGTCGCGAATCTGCGGAGTCTCCATTACTCTTTAACAATCCCGGGCAGCCGAGCAAGTATGCCCAGACACAGACCCGCCTTTTCGGTAACGCCGAATGGCGCATATCGCCGCACTGGTTGCTAAATGCAGGTGGCCTGCTCGAGAATGAAAGCGGAGATGTCGGATCAAGCTTTGCGCCGCGCGTGATGATGAACTGGCAGCCCTTGCCCGAACATACATTCCGTATTGGCGCAACCAAGGCGACACGTTCTCCGTCACTATTTGAGCTGTACGGTAGCGACCTGATTCTCAAGCCATCTGGTGCTGTCGACTCGTGGGACAACATGGGACGAGGACTTGCCAAACCGGAACGTGTCTATTCGCAGGAAATCGGTTGGTTGGGGGATTTCCGCTCAATGCGTTTGACCGTTGATTTGCGCGTATTTCAGGAGAGCTTGCGGGATCTGATCCGGCGTACAAGTTTGCCAGCGAGCGCACAGCCGGTATCGGGTATGACGGTTAAGGAAT
>DATMTO010000144.1:0-5743 GCA_035564055.1 Rhodocyclaceae bacterium
CCGAAATGCTTCAGCAGCCGGGCGGCTTCATGAGCCAGCAGGCGGCTATATGATACAGCCCGCAGCGAGCCGTAGAGGATCAGAATGCGTGGCTTGTGGCTAGAAAACGCCGGACGCAATGCGTCGAGATCCGGCTGGCGCAGATGATCGGGGGATGCGGCAGGCAAGTCAGACAATGCGCTTGCCCTCGGCGAGAACTTGCTCGCCATCTTCCTTGGTGAACGCCCCCTTGTGGGTGGCCGGCAGAATGTCGAGCACCAGTTCGGAAGGACGGGTCAGCCGCGTGCCGATCGGTGTGATCACGAAAGGCCGGTTGATCAGGATCGGGTTTTCAAGCATCGCATCAAGCAGCTGATCGTCGGTCAGCTTCGGATCATCGAGGCCAAGTTCCGCATAAGGCGTGCCCTTCTCGCGGATCGCCTCACGGACGGTGAGGCCGGCCTCTGCGATCATTCTGACAAGCTGGTCGCGGCTGGGCGGTGTCTTCACGTACTCGATGACTGTGGGCTGAATGCCGGCATTGCGGATCATCTCCAGCGTGTTGCGCGACGTGCCGCAGTCGGGGTTGTGATAAATGGTGACGTCCATGATGTTAAATCCTCTTGATGGTGGTGGCGCTGGTCTGGACGGCGGCGCCGCGCTCATACCAGCCCTTGCTGCGGTTGACGATCCAGACGACCGACAGCATCACCGGCACCTCGATGAGGACGCCGACAACGGTGGCGAGCGCCGCCCCGGAGTTGAAGCCGAACAGGCTGATGGCTGCGGCCACCGCCAGTTCGAAAAAGTTGGAGGCGCCGATCAGTGCCGAAGGCCCGGCGACACAGTGCTCCTCCCCGCTCATGCGGTTGAGCAAGTAGGCGAGGCCTGAATTGAAGTAGACCTGGATCAGGATCGGCACGGCCAGCAGCGCAATGACCGCCGGCTGCGCGATGATCTGTTCGCCCTGGAAGCCGAACAGCAGAACCAGGGTTGCGAGAAGCGCCAGCAGGGACACCGGCTGCAGCTTGGCGCCGAGGCGGTCGACGTCGGTCACGCGGCGCAGAATCTGCGCGACGATCACCGGCAGGACGATGTAGAGCACGACCGACAGGATCAGCGTGTCCCACGGCACGGTAATGGCCGAAAGGCCGAGCAACAGACCAACGATCGGCGCGAAGGCAATGACCATGATGGTGTCGTTCAGCGCCACCTGGGAGAGCGTGAAGTGCGGCTCGCCCTTGGTCAGGTTCGACCACACGAAGACCATCGCCGTGCACGGCGCAGCCGCGAGGATGATCAGGCCGGCAATGTAGCTATCGATCTGGTCAGCCGGCAGGTAAGGCCGAAACAGATAGCCGACGAACAGCCAGGCGAGCAGCGCCATCGAGAACGGCTTGACGGCCCAGTTGATGAAGAGCGTGACACCGATCCCGCGCCAATGGCGCCCGACCTGGCTGAGCGAAGCAAAGTCGATTTTCAGAAGCATCGGAATGATCATCAACCAGATCAGCACTGCGACCGGCAGATTGACCTTGGCGACTTCGGCTGCGCCGATCGCCTGGAAAACGCTGGGCATCACATGACCGAGAGCGACGCCAACGACGATGCAGAGGAAGACCCAGACTGTGAGGTAACGTTCGAAGGTGGACATGGATTATTACCCTTGGACTATCTTGGCCAGCAGCGCCGCTGCGGCCGGGCACAGGCTTGTGGCCTGCCGAGTTTGCAGGATTGCAGCAGGAGCCGTCGCGCGATCCACCTTGGCGAAACCGAGGCGTTCGAAAAAAGAGGTTGCAGAATCCGTCAGCAAATAAACTATCCGCGCACCATCATGCGCAGCCTGGGCTAGCAACCGCCTGGTGATGGCTTCTCCATAACCGTGCCCACGCTGCTGCGGCAGGACCACCAACGAACGCAAAAGTGCGCAGTCCCCGTAGTGTTCCAGCCCCCCATAACCGATGGTCGCGTTCCGATCCGTAAACCGGAAGAAGCTGCGGCCGCCTTCATCAAGATCACCGGTCGGAAGTTGGGCGGCCTGCAGGGCTGTTCGCAAGTTCTTATCTGCGCAGCTGACCGGTTGCTGGTCCACCTCCCCGCTCATGCGACGTCGCCCCGGCTATTGGTCGTGCCCTCCATCGTGCCGATGGCGCGCAGCTGCGTTTCAAGAGCCAGCTTGTCAATTGATGCGAGCGGAAGGCTCACGAATGCGATGATACGGTTCTTGAGGTAGCGCGCGGCTTGGGAGAACGCCTGGCCTTTCTCGACCAGTGTACCTTCGACGGCCGCCGGATCCTCGACACCCCAGTGCGCCGTCATCGGGTGGCCGATCCACACGGGGCAGGCCTCGCCCGCGGCGTTGTCGCAGACCGTGAAGATGAAATCCATCTGCGGCGCGCCGGCTTCGGCAAACTCGTCCCAGCTCTTCGAACTGAACCCGGTGCTTTCGTAGCCAAGGGCGCGCAGCGTATCCAGCGCCAGCGGGTGGACTTCACCTTTGGGCCGGCTTCCCGCCGAGTAGGCCTTGAAGCGACCCTTGCCTTCGCGGTTGAGGATGGATTCGGCCAGGATCGAGCGGGCGGAATTGCCCGTGCAGAGGAAAAGGACGTTATAAACGCGATCGGCGGTCATTGCAGGTTTTCCTTCGGAGCTGGGGCGCAGCAGGCGGCGACTTCGGCGGCCGGCGCGCAAATCTCGGGATGGCCGCCGCAGCAGTCTTCCATCAAGAAGCGGATGAGCGCGCCGAGGCCTTCGTAGTTGGCGGTGTAGATGATCGAGCGGGATTCCCGCTGTTGGTTGATAAGTCCTGCTCGTTCCAGTTCCTTCAGATGGAACGAGACGTTGGAGGCGGAAACCTCCGCCTTCTCAGCGATGGCGCCGGCAGGCATCCCATTCGGCCCGGCGACGACAAGCATGCGCACGATGTGCAGCCGGGTTTCCTGCGACAATGCCGCAAATGACATGAGGGCTTGACGTTCTTCCATATTTCTACAATCCTTGAAGTGTTGAAACAGGAGTAGCCGAAATGAATGCGATCGACAAGCCCCTTCTCGAGACCGACATCTGCCTGGGTCGCCTCCTAGAGACGATCGACGGCGTCCGTGAACTGCCGCTGATCTTCTCCTACGACGGTCGACCGGTGAAATCCGGTTTCCATGTCACTGAGGTCAAGGCCGGGCAGTTCGCCGCGCTTGACTGCGGTGCCAACCCTGAAGCCTGGTCGGAAATCTTCGTGCAGCTTTGGGATGTCGACGAGGAAAATCGTACGCACATGGCGGCCGGCAAGTTTGCGGCGATCATTCGCAAGGTGTCGGAGCATGTACAGCTCGATGGTTCTGCCAAGCTCACCTTCGAAGTCAGCGACGGGATCAGGCCGATGCAGCTTTATTGTGCCTCGATGCCGACCGTGCAGGACGGTGCTCTGCATGTCGAGCTGACGCCGCGTCCGGCAAGCTGCAAGCCCCGCGACCGATGGCTGAAAGAAGAGAACCGCAAGTCATCTGCCTGCTGTGGCCCGTCAACGGCACAAGGCGCCTGCTGCGGCTGAAGCCGCCGTTGTCGGAAGATCCGGCGACTAAGCCGGCAAGTTCACGGGGGAGAAAAGCAGTCGCTACGGAGGGCCGCTCGCCGGCGCCGGGGCGCGGTGCGTTGCAGGGCTGTTGTATGGCTGGCCGAGAGGCCTCGTTTCCCCCGCCACGCATTGCGGCAGTCGCACAGGTTTGGGGAGGGTTGCCAGCGCTTAGGGCTTGGCGCATGCCGGGAAGCCGGCGAGCGGCATTGCCTCTATCAAGCGGTTGCGCTAGATGGCGATGCAACCTATGCCGCCGTTTCGCTGGCGGCCGAGCCGTCGGACGACGCCGCGCTGGCAAAGACCCTCGAACCGATCGTCCAGGCGTACAAACGCACCGCACTTGCAGCACTCGCCTCGGAAAACCGCGGCAACAAACGCTGGCGCAGAGGCTTTACCAGCAGACCTATGATCTGGTTCTCGACATCAACTGCCCGGCGGCGCGCTTTGCGCTGCAGCGGCGGGCGGCTGTGAAGCCGCCTGCCAAGCGTTGACAGCCGGTCTCGTGCCGCTGCTCGTAACCTCGCGCGCCGCTGACCACTGTCGGCCTAAGCAGATGTTGCCACCAAATCCCAAGCGGTAGAGCTTGACCTCGGCGCAAGTGAAAAACGCGGCATGCTCGCACACCGTTTGGAGTCGGTGTATGATCTCAGCCGAAGGGAGATGGGGGGTTGCCAACGGGTCAGGCCAAACGCAGGCTTTGCGCTATTTTCGCCGCCGATGTGGCTGGCTATAGCCGCCTCGTGGGTATTGATGAGGAGGGCACCCTTTCCCGGCTGACCATGCATCGCCGCGACGTTCTTGATCCGGTCATCCTGCGGAATGGCGGCGGTATTGTCAAAACCACTGGTGATGGATTGCTCGCACAGTTCACGAGCGTCATCGATGCAGTTCGATGCGCGGTTGAAGTGCAAACTCTTATGGCCAGTCGCAACGCCAGCGAGGCCGAGGATATGCGCATGGATTTCCGTATCGGCATCAATGTCGGAGATATCCTGGAGCAAGATGGTGACATTTTCGGTGACGGCGTCAATATTACCGCACGGCTCGAAAGCATAGCCGAACCCGGCGGTATCTGCGTTTCGGCCCGCGTGCGGGACGATGCGGCGGGAAAAGTTGACTATGCCTTCGAAGATATGGGTGAGCAGGCACTGAAGAACATCGAGCACCCGGTCCGTGCCTTCAGGGTGCGGGATGTGAACCCTCCCACGGTCGGCCCGGCCGGGCAGGCCACGTCACTCGGCAAACCGTCGATTGCTGTCCTGCCATTCCAGAACATGAGCGGCGACCCGGAACAGGAGTATTTTGGTGATGGCATAACCGAAGACATCATCACCGCCTTGTCGAAGGCGCGAGGCGTCCTCGTCATCGCGCGCAATTCGACCTTCGCTTTCAAGGGCAAGGCAGTGAGCAGCCGTCAGGTCGCTCGTGAACTTGGCGTTCGCTACGTCCTGGGAGGCAGCGTTCGCAAGGCAGGGGATCGCCTACGGGTCACTGGTCACCTTGCTGACGCGACCAGCGACAACCACATTTGGGCGGAGCACTACGATCGGCCTATCTCCGACATCTTTGCGCTGCAGGACGAGATCACCGCCAATGTTGCCGCAGCGATTGAGCCGCAGCTCTACGCCGCCGAAAACCTTCGCCTGCAGAGCAAGCCGCCGGAGAGCCTCGACGCCTGGGGCTGCGTCGTGCGAGCAATGCCCTATATCTGGACATGGGTTTCGCAAAAAGACGACACGGGGATAGCGCTGCTGAAGCGGGCTATCGAACTGGACGCCGGTTATGCGCGGGCGCGTAGTCTGCTCGCTTGGATTTTCGCCACGCGGGTTGCACTCGGCAATATGGATTTCGAGCGCGGCGTATCTGACGGATTGATTCTTGCCCAACGGGCGATCGACCTCGATCCAGACGATCCCTGGGGACATCTGGCCGCCGCCTATATCTTTACCTTTACGCGGCGCTTCGGCCCAGCAGTTGAAGAACTCAATGAATCTTTGCAACGCAACCCGTGCTTCGCACTGGCGCGAGTCATTTTGGCCGTCACCTACGCTTATGCCGGGCTTGCGGAAGAGGGTTATCGCCAGCTGGAAATCGCGAGTCGACTGAGCCCCCGCGACTTCGCGCAGCCCGCGAATTTATCGATCGAAGGCTTATGCCATCTGATCGCGGGCCGCTACGCCGACGCGGTTACTG
>DATMTO010000145.1:0-2636 GCA_035564055.1 Rhodocyclaceae bacterium
AGCTGCGCGGCGAGACGTTCGCTGCGCGCATGTTCCTCCCGGCTGCCCCACGGCAGGACCGCGACGATGCCCTGGGCCGCCAGAGTATTGCCAAGGCTCAGCCAGTGTTCTTCAGCCCACAGCTTTTCAGGGCGGCTGGCAGCGTGCATCAGTACGGCATAAGGGCCGCTGGGCAGCCATTCGGCCAGTAGCGGCTCGGCATGGATGCCGTAATGCGGGGGCGTATCCAGCGCATAGCATAGTGCGCCGGCGGCAATGGCGCGGCAGCGATCCACGACATGACGCGACCAGGAGATGAGCAGGCGCTGACCATAGAAGCAGGAGGCGATACCTTCGCGGATGCTGGTCCAGCTGCCGCCGACGATCTTGTCGCGTCGCGTCAGGTGTGCGATGACCACGCTTTTGACCAGGCCTTGCGAATCGAGCACGTAGTCATAGCGGGTTGCGCGCAGCGCCTTGAGAAAGTCGCGGATTTCCCCGCGTACCTGCGCCGAAAACAGATTCTTGCGCCAGCGCCGCCAGGCGATCGGAATGACCTTGCGCACCCCGGGGTGCAATTGCGGAATCGGCACGTAGGCTTCCTCGGCGACCCAGTCGATGGAGGCATCGGGGTAATGCGCGAGGATGTCAGTGACCGCCGGGCAATTGTGGACGAGATCGCCCATCGAGGAGGTTTTCAGCAGGAGAATATGCATGTTCGGGCTGTTCTTGGCATGGGCGACGCCGCGTATGCCTACAATAGCGATCCATTTCTTTGAATTATAAAGCCGATGCCTGCCCGCCAGCCGCTTTCCGCCGTCCTGATCACCTTGAATGCCGCAAGCCAGCTTGAAGAAACGCTGCTTGCCCTGCATTTTTGCGACGAGATCATCGTTGTGGATTCCGGCAGCACGGACGGCACACAGGCCCTGGCCGAGCGCCATGGCGCCCGGGTGGTGGCGTGTGCATGGCGCGGCTATGGTCCGCAAAAGCAGTTTGCCATTGGGCAGGCTGCCCACGACTGGGTTTTGTGTGTCGATGCCGACGAGCGCGTGAGCCCCGAATTGCGCGCCAGCATCGAGACCGCACTGCAGCAGCCGGCTAATGCCGCTTATCGTTTTCCGCGCTGCAATCGTTTCATGGGGCGCTACCTGCGCCATGGTGAAGGTTATCCCGACTGGAGCCTGCGCCTGTTCGACCGCCGTCAGGCGCGCTGGTCGGACGACGCCGTCCATGAAAAGGTCGTGTTTTCGGGCGAAGTCGGCGAGCTGAAAGGCGATCTGCTACACGACTCGGCCGAGTCGATCGAAAGCTATCTGGACAAGCAGAACCGCTATACAACAATCGCGGCGCAGGCCGCATTTGCCAACGGTAAGCGAGTTTTTGCTGGGCACCTGCTGATTAGCCCTTTGATACGTTTCATCAAGTTTTATTTCGTGCGCCTGGGCTTTCTCGACGGGCTGCCAGGGCTGGTGCATATCCTCATCGGCTGCGGGAACAGCTTTGCCAAATATGCGAAAATAGCGGCTTTGCAACGCAGAGCCTAGGAAAGCAAGTGAAAGTTCTCGTCACCGGCGCCGCCGGTTTTATCGGCATGCATGTGTGCGAGAGGCTGCTGGCTCGCGGTGATGAAGTCGTCGGCATCGACAACTTCAATGATTACTACGAGGTCGAGCTCAAGGAGGCCCGCGCTATGCGCCTGGCCGTCCTGCCTGGTTTCCGCGGCTTGCGTCTCGATATTGCTGATCGGGATGCGATGGCCGAACTGTTTGCGGCCGAGAAGTTCGACGCGGTCGTGAATCTGGCAGCCCAGGCCGGCGTGCGCTATTCGCTGAAGAATCCGCATGCCTACGCCGACAGCAATCTGCTTGGCTTCGTGAACATCCTCGAAGGCTGCCGCCATAGCGGCGTCAAACACTTGGTCTACGCCAGTAGTTCCAGTGTCTACGGTGGCAACACCAAGATGCCGTTTTCGGAGCACGACAACGTCGACCACCCGGTCAGCCTGTACGCCGCCACCAAGAAGGCCAATGAGCTGATGGCGCACACCTATAGCCACCTCTACGGCCTGCCGACGACAGGGCTGCGTTTCTTTACCGTCTATGGGCCGTGGGGCCGCCCTGACATGGCGCCCTTCCTGTTCATCCGCGCCATCCTGGCCGGCAAACCGATTGATGTGTTCAATCATGGCAAGATGCAGCGCGATTTCACCTATATCGACGATATTGTCGAAGGGGTGGTGCGTGTGCTGGATGTCCCGCCGGCGGCGAATCCTGGCTTCGACAAAATGCAACCAGACTCAGCCAGCAGCTGGGCGCCTTATCGGGTCTGCAATATTGGCAACAGCCAGCCGGTTGAGTTGATGGAGTTTATCGCCGCCTTCGAGGTTGCGCTTGGTGTGACCGCCCAGAAGAACTTTCTGCCCATGCAGGATGGCGATGTCCCAGCGACCTATGCTGACGTCAGTGCGCTGACCTCACTAACCGACTTTTCCCCTACGACGGGCATTCAAGACGGCATCGCCCGCTTTGTAGGCTGGTACAAAGCACATTACGGAGTCTGAATTGACCAAGCGAGCATTGATCACCGGCGTGACCGGGCAGGATGGGGCCTACCTTGACGAGTTTCTCTTGAAAAAGGGCTACGAGGTCCATGGC
>DATMTO010000146.1:0-12599 GCA_035564055.1 Rhodocyclaceae bacterium
CGGCGGCGTGATGCAGTTGTCGCAGTTCTGGCAAGGTTTACTCCCCTCGCCGAAATAATCCAGCAGCCGCACACGCCGGCAATCGTAAGCTTCGGCCAGCGCAAGCAGCGAATCCAGTTTGGCACGCTGACTGCGCTTGAACTCCTCGTGCGCCGGGCTTTCGTCGATCATGCGGCGCTGGTTCACCACGTCCTGCAGGCCGTAGGCCATCCAGGCATTCGAGGGCAGACCGTCGCGCCCGGCGCGGCCGGTTTCCTGATAGTAGCCTTCGATATTCTTGGGCAGGTCGAGGTGGGCGACGAAGCGCACATCGGGTTTGTCGATGCCCATGCCGAAGGCGATGGTCGCCACCATGACGATGCCGTCTTCGCGCAGGAAGCGGTCCTGCGTGTGCTGACGCAACTCGCTCGACAATCCCGCATGGTAGGGCAGGGCGCTGATGCCTTGCTGCGTCAGCCACTCGGCGGTGTCTTCGACCTTCTTGCGCGACTGGCAATAAATGATGCCGGCGTCGCCTTCATGCTCATCGCGGATGAAGGCAAGCAGCTGGCGCCGCGCGTCGATCTTTTCCACGATCTGGTAGCGGATGTTCGGACGGTCGAAGCTGCTGATGAAAACGCGTGCGCTGTCGAGACCGAGGCGCGCAATGATGTCCTGGCGGGTGAGCTCGTCGGCAGTGGCCGTCAGCGCGATCCGCGGCACCTGCGGAAAGCGTTCATGCAGTAGACTCAGGGCGAGATAGTTCTCGCGGAAATCGTGGCCCCACTGGCTGACGCAGTGCGCTTCGTCAATCGCGAACAGCGACAGCTTGCCGTCCTCGGCGAGGCGGTCGAGCAGGCCGAGAAAGCGCGCCGTGGTGAGACGCTCCGGCGCGACGTAGAGCAGAGTGATACGGCCTTCGCGCAAATCGCGCTCAACCGCCAGCGTGGCGTCGAAGTCCTGGGTGGAATTGAGAAAGGCTGCGGCGACACCCGCCTCCTCAAGCGCGCCGACCTGGTCGTGCATCAGTGCAATCAACGGACTGACCACGATGGTCACGCCTTGCCCCGTGCGTTGGCGCGCGATGGCCGGCACTTGGTAGCAGAGGCTCTTGCCACCGCCGGTCGGCATCAGCACCAGCGCGTCGCCGCCGCCGATCACATGCGCGACTATCTCCGCTTGCGGCCCGCGGAAGGCCGGATAGCCGAAGACTTCCTGGAGGATGCCCAGCGCGGGCGACGAAGAGGACATGGATATGGCGGAAACGATTGCTGCGGGGCGCAATCATGCCATGTCCGGCCTGATTCCTCCAGCCTTAGAAGGATTGCAGACCGGGAGTGGCCGCGAGGCCGTATTCCGGATGCCTTGGCGGCATCCGGGACGAGATTGCTATTGCGCGCGGAAGATCTTCTTCTTGCCGCCGCCGGAGCGTTCCATCACCCATACATACAGCGTGGGCAGGACGAACAGCGTAAGCAGAGTGGCGCTGACAAGACCGCCGATCACGACCACGGCGAGCGGCTTCTGGGTTTCGGAGCCGATGGCGGTGGAAAGCGCCATCGGGAGCAGGCCCAGCATCGCCAAGAGGGCCGTCATCAGCACCGTACGCAGGCGATTGAGCGAGCCCTGCAGCGCCGCCATGCGTGCCGGCATGCCGGAGGCGACGAGCTGGTTGAAGTGGCTGATCATCACCACCCCGTTCAGCACTGCCTGCCCGAATAGCGCGATGAAGCCGATCGCCGCCGATACCGACAGCGGAATGTCGGTGAGCAGCAGGGCGAAGATGCCCCCGATCATGGCGAAGGGAATGTTCACAATAATCAGCGTGGCGCTGGAGAGCGAGCTGAAGGCGTTCACCAGTAGCAGGAAGATGAGCAGGATGGACAGCGGTACGACCCACGAGAGGCGCGCCATGGCGCGTTCCTGGTTCTCGAACTCACCCGACCAGCTGATGCGGTAGCCTTCCGGCGGCTTGATCTTGTCGGCCACGGCCTTCTGCATGTCGGCCACGACGCTGCCCATATCGCGGTCCTTGATGAACACGCCGATGGAGAGCACGCGGCTGCCATTTTCGCGGGCGATGTTCATGGCGCCGCTGGTCATCTGGAAATCGGCCAGCTCGCCGAGACGCACGAAGGCGCCGTCGGGGGTGGTGATGGGCAGGCGCTTGAGTCGCTCCAGTTCGCGGTCCTGATCCGACAGGCGCACAGTCACGGCGAAGCGGCGCTCGCCTTCCCAAATGTAAGTGGTGTCCTTGCCGGCCAGCGCAGTTTCGATGACCTCGTCGATATCACCGACCGACAGACCGTAGCGCGCCGCGCTGCTGCGGTCGATGTCAATGCGGTACTGCGGCAGTTGGCCGTTGCGGTCGATAAAGGCCCGCTCGACGCCGAGCACGGGGCGTACCTGACCGAGGATGGCGTTGCCGATTTCCTGCAGCTTGTCGAGATCATCACCGGTGACCTTGATCACAATCTGGCCGTCGATCTGCGAGATGCTTTCCAGCACGTTGTCGCGAATCGGCTGCGAGAAGGTCACGTCGATGCCGGGCAGCTGCTCGACCACCTTTTCCATCTGGTCGAGAATCTGGTGCTTGTGGATGCCGCTGCGCCACTGGTCTTCGGGTTTGAGCTCGACCAGGGCTTCGACCTGGCTGGCAATCTTCGGATCGGTACCGTCCTCGGGGCGGCCGAGCTTGGAGGTAATGGTTTTGACCTCGGGCACGGTCAGCACCGCCATGCGCACGCGGCGCGCCATCGCCTGTGCCTCGGTGATCGAGGTTGAAGGCTGGAGCGCCACGTTGAGCCAGATCGAGCCTTCGTTGAGCTCAGGCAGGAATTCGCTACCCAACATGGGCACCACGGCAAAGCTGGCGACGAGTGCGGCGACAGCGGCGACAAAGACCTTCTTGCTGTTGTTAAGCGCTTTTTCCAGCAGCGGTTGATACCAGCCCTTGACCTTTTCGACCAGCTTCACGTCGCCGTGTGGCAGGTTCTTCTTCAGCAGCCAGTGCAGCAGCAATGGCACCAGAGTCAGCGAAATGATCAGGGAGGTGATCAGGGCCGAGGTTACCGACCAGGCCATGGGCGAGAAGATGCGGCCCTCGTGTCGCTGCAGGGTGAAGATGGGAATGTGCGCCGAGATGATGATGATCATCGAGAACAGCGTCGGCCGGCCGACTTCGGCGGCGGCGTCGATGATTTCGTGGACGCGATTGCGGCCTTCGAGTTTCCCCTCGTAGGTCGACAATCGATGGAACACGTTCTCCACCACGATCACCGCCCCGTCGACGATGATGCCGAAGTCCATGGCGCCGAGACTGAGCAAGTTGGCAGGAATGCCGGCGATGGTGAGGCCGATGAAGGTGCCCAGCAGCGACAGTGGAATCACCAGGGCGACAATCGCGGCAGCGCGGAAGTTGCCGAGGAAAACGAACAGCACCAGACAGACCAGCATCGCGCCTTCGACCAGATTGTGGAAGACCGTGTGCATGGTCTTCTCGATCAGCCAGGAGCGATCGTAGAAGGGTTCGACGGTGACGCCCTTGGGCAGTGAGGTCGCCTTGATGTCATCGAGCTTGTCCTTGATTGCATCGAGCACCACCGATGCGTTCTCGCCCTTGCGCATCAGCACCAGGCCGTAGACGATGTCGTCGGCTTCGTTCTGGCCAGCCACACCCTGGCGTGGCACTTCACCGATGACCACCTTGGCGACATCGCCTACCTTGACTGGCGTGCCGTTGCGCGAGGTGACGACGACATTCTCGATGTCTTCCGGACCACGTAACAGACCGATGCCGCGGATCAGGTATTGCTGGGCGCCGTGCTCGACATAGCCGCCGCCGGCATTGGCATTCGACTTGCCGAGCGCATCCGCGAGCTGGTTCACAGAGATGCGCGTATCGCGTAGCCGCGCCAGGTCGGGCTGTACTTCGTAGGTCTTGATGCCGCCACCGAAACTGACTACGTCGGCGACGCCGGGCACGGTCTTCAGCTGGCGCTCCATCACCCAGTTCTGCACCGTGCGCAACTCCACCGGGGTCAGGTGGTCGCCCTTGAGGCGGTAGCGATAGACCTCGGAAATTGCCGAAGTCAGCGGCGCGATCTCGGGTTTCACTCCGTCGGGAAGATCGGCGGTCTGCAGGCGTTCCATGACCTGGGCGCGTGCAAAGTAGTCGTTGGCCTTGTCGTTGAAGGTGACAACCAGATAGGACAGGCCGAACTGCGTGTGCGAGAACACGCGCACCGCGTTGGGCAGACCCGAGAGGGCGACCTCGACCGGGATGGTGACCTGCTTCTCGACCTCTTCGGCGGCTCGGCCGGGATAGAGCGTGATAACGGTGACCTGGATGTCGGAGACATCAGGGAAAGCCTCGATCGGCAGATTCTTGAAGGCGAGCGTGCCGCCGCCGATCAACAACAACGCACCGAGGACGACGAACAGCGGCTTCAGCAGCGAGAAACGAACAATGCTGCGCAGCATTACTTGGCTACCGTCATCGAGATGACTTGCTGCAGCAGCAGAGCACCTTCTGAGACAACCTTGTCGCCGGCCTTGAGGCCGCTATGCACGCGCATGTTGCCGAAGCCGGCATCGCTGGCGACAACGGCCTGGCGATGGAAGCGGCCCGGCGCCTCCTCAACAAAGACATATTGCGTCTTGCCGAGCAGGATGACGGTACTCGACGGTACGCGAATGAATTCGCCGCGGCTGACCGTGATTTCAGCATTGGTAAACATCTCGGCCTTGAGGCGGCGGTCGGCATTCTCGACCACGCCGCGTGCGCGCAGGCGACGGCTGTCAGGATCGATGAAGTCGGCGACATGTTCGATGGTGGCTTCGCGCGTTTCGTCGTCAAGCGCGTTGATGCGCAGCTGCACCTTCATGCCCGGCTTGACCACGCCGATGGCATTTTCCGGCAGGTCGAGGTTGATCCACAGCTTGCTCGGGTCGGAAATCACGAACAAGGCAGTATCGTTATCCGGGCGCACTTCCTGGCCCGGATTAGCGTTGCGCTCGACCACCAAGCCTGCGATGGGAGCACGCAGAGAAAATTTCTGGTCGACGTTGCCACCGCCCTTGCCCGAATCGCTGCCGTAGGCGCGTGTGCGCGCGGCGGTACGGTTGCGTTCGGCGCCGGCGCGGGAGAAATCAGCCTCGGCCTGATCCAGATCCTTGTCGGCGATCACGCCGGCCTTGTGCAGTTCGCGCGCACGCTCGATTGACTTCGCCGCCACCGCATAGTCGGCGGCGGCCTTGGCTGCTTCCGCCTGCGCTTCGCCGAAATCCGGCGAGGTCAGCGTGGCCAGGGTATCGCCGGCCTTGACCTGATCACCCGGCTTTGCAACGAGTTGCAGGATGCGGCCGCCGAGCGGCGCGAACACGCGCACGGTGCGTGTTTCATCCCAGATCAGCCGGCCGGACAGAGGCAGTTGCTCCTGGTTGGATGCGGCCGCCACCATCATGGTGAGGCCCTTGGTTTGCGGGCTGTCGGCGGGGAAAGTGACGGTGTCGCCGTCTACGCGTGGGCCGTCCTGGACTTTCTCCGGGGCCTTGTTGCAGGCGGTGAGTGCAACGAGTGCGGCAATGGCGACGCAGGCGCCGTCGAGGCTGAGGAGCTTCTTCATTCTTGGGTCTGTTCCCATTGAGTGGCCGCCAGCCAGGCAGCGCGAGCTTTGGCATGGTCGGCGCGGGCGGTGACGGCCTCGAGTTCGACGGTGCGCAAGGTGCGGCGTGCGTCGAGCAGGTCGGTGAGATTGAGGGCGCCCTTCTTGTAGGCGAACTCGCTGGCGGCGCCGACTTCGCGCGCCTGCGGCAGGGTTTCGGTCTCGATCCGCTGGAGGCGCTCGGCGGCGGCATCGAGATCGGCGCGGGCGCGGTCAATCTCGACCGCGACGCTCTGGCGCACGCGCTCGCCGTCCTCGATGGCGGCGTAATAGTCGCTTTCGGCGCGGGCCTTTTCGCCTTCGTAGCCATAGCGCACGAACAGCGGCACCGATACCGTGAGACCGTAGGTGACGCCCGAGATCGTGGCGGGATCGCGCTCGACTTGCGCGCCGAGCGTGATGTCGCGCGTGGTCAGGCTGCGCGCCAGTTCGCGGCGGCGATCATTGGCCTGCACCCGGGAGTTGGCGGCGCGCACATCGGGACGGGCGTCTAGCCCCTGGCCGGGTGCGCCAGCGGGCATTTGTACGCTTGGCCATTCGACTACCGGCTCCAGCGTCTTCGGATCGGGATTGGCGAGCAGGAAGGCGACGTCGGCGCGCGCTTTTTCGTATTCGGCCGCTGCGCTGCGGGCTTCATTCTCGGCGCGCAGGGCTTCGATGCTCAGGCGGCTGGCTTCCACGCGCGCGATGTCGCCGAGCTTGAGACGCAGATTGGTGGCCACCATGCCACGCTTGTAGAGATCGGCGGTCTCGCCGAGCAGACGTTTCTTTTCTGCGGCGGCAAGCCAATCGAACCAGGCCTGATGCAGCGCCAGGCGCTGCTGGCGGCGCGTGTCGGCATAGTCGGCCCGGGCTGCCTGCTCCAGCGCTTCTGCACTGGTACGGCGAAGTTCGCGGCGATTGCCGCGTTCGATCTGTTGCTGGATGGAAACGGTCTGGTCGAGACGCTTGTCGCCGAGCGAGCCGCCGCCCAGGCCGCTGCGCGGGCTGTAGTTGGTGCCGCTGTAGGAGACGATCGGATTCGGCGCCTGACCGGCAATAGTGATATCCGCCGTGGCACCTTCAAGTGCGCGGCGGGCAGCGGTGACTGCGTGGTTGGATTGCAGCAACTGCGTTTCAGCCTGCTGCAAAGTCAGCGGCGCGGCACACAGCGAGGCGGATGCAAACAGCAGCGAGGGGAACAGGGAAAGCCGGAGACGGAACCGCACGAAACAGAGGCACCAGAAGCGTGACAGGAGGGAGCATTCTAGAGATAGCAACTGTCAGCAAGCTGTCATAAGCGGGGTTAATCACATACTCAGGCGACCCGGCTGGCCAGCCTCAGTTCGGTTCTGCGCAGATATTCGACGAAGTCCCATGCCGATAGCGGTGGGGAATACAGATAGCCCTGACAGTAGTCGCAGCCGACATTGAACAGGAAGTCGCGTTGTGCCGCAGTTTCCACGCCCTCGGCAACCACCCGCATGTCCATCAGGTTGGCGATGGTGATGATGGCCTCGCAGAGCGCGCGATCGCTGCTGTCACTGCTGATGTCGCGCACGAAACTGCGGTCGATCTTGAGGAAGTCGATCGGGAATTTCTTGAGATAGGCGAGCGAGGAGTAGCCGGTGCCGAAATCGTCGATGGCGATGCGGATGCCGGCGGCGCGCAGCCGGCCGAGTTTTTCAGAGACCGAATGGCGATCCTGAATGATGGTGCCTTCAGTGATCTCGAAGATCATGCGCGTGGCTTCGAAGCCAGCGCTGGTGAGTTCGGCCAGCCAGCGTTCAGCGCAGTCCTGCGCGGAGAATTCACGCGGCGATTTGTTGATGCTCAGACTCACCGCCTGCCCGCCGACGGTGGGCCAGTGCTGCGCCTGACGCAGCGCTTCGCCGAGTACCCAGTCGCCGATATCGGAGATGAGACCGATTTCCTCGGCGATCGGAATGAATTCGTCCGGGCTGACCAGACCCCGGCTCGGATGACACCAGCGCAGCAGTGCCTCGGCCTTGATCGGATGTTCGTTTTCGAGATCGATAATGGGCTGGAAATAGAGTTCGAGCTCGCCGTGCGGCAGTGCGTTACGCAGATCGTTGGCGAGCGCGTGCCGCGCCTGAGCCGCTTCTTGCAGCTCGGCAGTGAACCAGGAGTAGTTGTTGCGACCGATCTCCTTGGCCGCATACATGGCCTGGTCGGCATTCTTGAGCAGGCTCTCGATGTCGCGGGCGTCGTCAGGGTACAGCGTGATGCCGATGCTGGCCGAGATATAGGCTTTTTCCTTGCCGAGCACGAAGGGCTGGGTGAGGCTGGCCAGCATCTGTTCGCACACGCGTTCGGCCACCGCGACGCAGTCGCCGCCGTAGAGAATGACGGTGAACTCGTCGCCGCCGAGACGCGCCACCGTGTCGCTGTCGCGGACGCAGGCGCGGATGCGCTGCGAGGCTTCGATCAGCAGGGTGTCGCCGGCATCGTGACCGAGCACGTCATTGACCTGCTTGAAGTGATCGAGGTCGAGGAAGAGCAGGGCAATCTGCTGGCGCGCCCGCGCGGCGCGGGCAATGTCCTGCACCAGACGGTCGCGGAACAGGCGACGGTTGGGCAGGTTGGTCAGCGCATCGTTATTGGCCTGCAACCAGACCGCCTGCTCGGTGTTCTTCTTTTCGGTGATGTCCGAAAACAGGGCGACACGATAGCGCGGGTTACCTGCATCATCGCTGATGGCCGTGATGGTCAGCGATTCGGCATAGATCTCGCCGTTCTTGCGCCGGCTCCACACATCGCCCTGCCAGTGCCCGGTGGTTTCAAGCGCCTCGTTGATTTTTTCCTGCAGCTCGGGCGGATTGCGCTCCGCCTTGAGGAAGCTGGCCGGCCGGCCGATGACTTCGCGCGCAGTGTAGCCGGTGAGGTGCTCGAATGCGGGATTGACCGCAATCAGATAGTCGCTCGCATCCGAGACGAAAATCGCCTCGGTGCTGGCCGAATAGACCATGGCGGCGAGGTGGAGTTGTTCTTCGGTGCGCTTGCGTTCAATCGCAACGCTGGCCAGGTTGGCGGCATCCTGGATCAGTGCGAAGGCCTCGGGCGTCGGTAATGCCTCCTTGCGCTGATAGATCGCGAAGGTTCCAAGCAACTCGCGCTGTGAGGAAAACAAGGGCTCGGCCCAGCATGACACGAGACCTTCGCGGACCACATGGGGGCGCTGTGCCGCCCAGTGCGGATGTTCCTGAATGTTCTCGATGGCCACCCGCTCGCAGCGGTAGGCGGCGGTGCCACTGCAACAGACACCCTCGCGGACCGGGATGCTAAGCATGACGGCGTTGTATTCGGGCGAAAGACTGGGCGCCGCCTGCAACAGCAGATGGGTGCCGCTGTCGTCGACCACGAACAGGGAGCAGATCAGATCCGGATTCTGCTGCTCGACGTAGAGGGCGATCTGCGCCAGCACTTCGGGGAGGGGCGCTGCATTGGCCAGGGTTTCGAAGATGCGTTTATGCGTCTGTTCGCCGGCGCGGGCGGCGGACAAGGCCTTGTCCTGACTCTCCAGACGGGCAGCCGTGGCGTTCAGCGCCTTGAGCAGGGCGTCGAGTTCGCCGAGCTCGGTGGTGTCGGTAACCAGACGGCCGCCCTGGCGGAAGGGCAGGGTTTTGACGAAGGCGGTCGCCGCCCGCATGGCGGCGATGGGGCGGCGCAGGAACGAGTAGAGAATGGTGATCTGTCCGATCACCACCAGCAGGCAGATGGAAAAGAGAAACAGCCCGACCGAAAATGCGAGGTAGACGGTGCCCGGCGGTGCCTCAATGCGGAACGGAAAGCCCGACGCCGCCACGAACCACAGGCCCGCGCAGGCAACCGCGAGCTGGATCAGCAGGATCAGCGCGAAGGCGCGCAGGAGAAAGCGCGGCCAACCCTGCTGCATCATTGCAGCTCGGCGAGGTGCGGCGTGTGGATGACGGCGAATTGCGACATGAATCACCCCCTCTGGTGGCCGGCGTTGGTGACGGCCTGTATCGGACGCGCCCGCATTCTGCGGCGGACTGCGTGCGCCGGTCGGACCGGCAGACGCGCTAACGATAGCGGGACTCGGTCCGTCTTACAAGCGTTGCATGGTTGGCGCGCGGAATCGAGTGTCTGATCGGGCGTCAGGCATACACATCCACCTTCCCGCCCGTGCCGGCGTCGCCGGTATAGGCCTGCAGGCGGCTATCACGCGTCGTTGCTGCCTCCTGTGCCTGCTGCTCGCGCAGGTCGTTGCGGCCCTGCTGTTCAAGCTGGCGTCCTGTGGCCGCCACGCTGTAGTCCTGCGAACTCGGGTCCAGCGGCGCCAGGGCGGTGTGCTGGATATGCAGGCCCTTGTCGATATTGGCCTCAGGTTCACGCTCGGGCGAAGTATCGATGCCGACTTCGCCGGCGACGGCGTAGGCCTTGCCGTCCGGTCCGTAGGTGTATTGATAGTTGGGACCGCTGGTGACGAGGTCGCGGCCGGCATTGATGTGGGCCTGCTCGTGCGCCCGCACCGCAGTGTCGATGCGCTGGAGTTCAGACACTTCGCGTTGCTCGGCGGGCGTGAGTTCCTGGCCGGGGCCGGACTGCGCTTGGGTGCTGCGCTTGCTGGTCGTATCGCTGCCGGTCGTACCGCCGTCCTTGACGGTGTTGCGAATGGCGTCAAGCTGGACCGGGTTGGCAGCCGAAATGCCAACCATGGCAAGCGAAGTTCCCAGCGAGACGGATGGTAAGGCCATGCGCGGACCCGAACGATCAGACTTTGCCTAAGCATAGTCCAATCCGGTCCGCCGGGGAAGCGCTGAGACAGGGTAGGGGTTTGTTCCTTAAGGGGAATCCGAGTATCGGATTCAGAGCACCGGCGGCAGTTGCGCGGCGATGGCCTGGCGCTCCTTGCTGGCTTCGCCGAGCAGTGCGCAGCCAAGCAGCTGGCCATCGGGCGACTTAAACAGCGCCCGAATGCCGCCTTCGACTTCCTCCTCCTCCCAGGCACCCACAGCGCCCATGGCCGGCGGGCTGACCACGGTCGGGCAGGCCGGCGTCTTGACCACCACTGGCATGGCCGGATAGCTCAGGTCGGTCGGCGTGCCGGCCAGGGTTTTGCCGAGCGCGCGCGCGGCGTTCATGATCGGCAGGATGAAGGGCAGCACCAGGCCTTCGACTTCGGCGCAGTCGCCGAGCGCATAGACGTCGGGTGCGCTGGTCTGCAGCTGGCGGTTCACGACCACGCCGCGGTTGGTCTTGAGACCGGCCGCCGCGGCCAGCTCGACCGCCGGCTTGAGACCGATGGCGGAGAGGACCAGGTCGGCGGTGAACTGCTTGCCGTCGGCGGTGGACAGCTGATAGGCCGCGCTGGCCTTGTCGACCTGCGTGATGCCGGTGGCGAAGCGGAAGTCCACGCCAGCGGCCACCAGTTTTTCGGCGAAGAAGGCGCCGGCCTTGGGCGGCAACAGGCGGCCCAGCGGTTGCGCTGCCACATCGAAGACAGTGACCGGGTGGCCGGCGCTGCGCAGGTCGTTGGCGAATTCGCAGCCGATCAGGCCGGCGCCGAGGATGGCGACATGCATGCCGGGCTGGAGCTTGCCGCGGAAGTGGGTGTAGTCGGAGAGATGATTGACCGACAGCACCTCGCCGGCCCCGCTGCCGGTGAGCGGCAGGCGGATCGGATGGGCGCCGTTGGCGAGCACGAGCTTGACATAGGGGATGGCGCCCTTGTCGGTGATGAGCTGCTTGCCGGCGACATCAATGGATTCCACCCGCGTGTTCGGCATCAGCGTGAGCTTGAGCTGCTCGGCCAGTTTCTCGGCCGGCGTCACCACCAGCTGCGCTGCGGTCTTGCCGGCGGCGAGCGCATTGGACAGCGTCGGCTTGGCGTAGAAGCTGCAGTCATCGAGGCTGATCAGCGTGATCGGCGTGTCCGAATCGAGCTTGCGCAGTTCCCGCGCCACGCTGGTGCCGGACTGGCCGCTGCCGAGAATGACGATCGGATGACTCATGTGCTGTGCTCCCCTTGTTCTTTTCAGATTTCAATCATCACGAAGTCGTCCTTGCCCACGTCGCATTCGGGGCAGATCCACGAGTTCGGGATGTCTTCCCAGCGCGTGCCGGGTTCGATGCCATGTTCCGGATCGCCGAGTCTCTCGTCGTAGACATAACCGCAAACGAGGCAGCGAAAAAGCTTGTAGTCAGACATGGGGACGGATACGAAATGCTGCGGCCGGCGGGCCGAAATTAAAGATGTATTTTAACTGCTAGTTAAGCGGCTATACCGCTTAGTGCGACACGCCGCGGCGGCCGACTTGCCGGGTGCCGGGCAGTTGGCAGTCGAGCACGGCTTCGCGCACCAGATCGACCGCCTTCGAGCGCGGAAAGCTGCTGCGCCACACCAGGCCGACGCGCCGATGCGGTGTCGGCTCGGCGAAGGACTTGACCGTCAGCAGCGGCGAAGCCTGCGTCTCCGGATCGACGGCCGAGGCCGGCATGACGGTGATGCCAAGGCCGCTGGCGACCATCAGGCGGATGGTTTCCAGCGAGCTGCCTTCAAGCACTTGCGGCGAGGGCGAGTTGGTGGCGCGCGTGCACAGGTCGAGCACCTGATCGCGGAAGCAGTTGCCGGCGCCGAGCATGAGCAGTGGCTGATCGAGGAGCTGGTCGGGTTCGATGCCCTTGCTGTCAGCCCAGGCGTGGGTCTTTGGCAGCAGCACGCGGAAATCCTCGTCGTAGACCGGCTGTGCGACGAGGCCGGGCTCTTCGCAGGGCAGCGCGATGATGATGAGATCAAGTTCGCTGTTCTTGACCTTGGCCACCAGCTCGTGGGTATAGCTCTCGACCAGCATCAGGGGCATGTTGGGCGCGCGCTCCTTGAGCAGCGGCACCAGCGTCGGCAACAGGTAGGGGCCGATGGTGGGAATCACGCCAAGACGCAGGGGACCGACCAGCGGGTCCTTGCCGGCATTGGCGATTTCGCTGATGCGC
>DATMTO010000147.1:0-1554 GCA_035564055.1 Rhodocyclaceae bacterium
ATGCAGTCACTGTGGGAGCGCGCTTGCCCGTGATGAGGCCATATCTACCAATTGAGATTCATGTCTCTTTATAGAGACCCTGCAATCCCCAACGCCACCATCTTCTTGTACAGCGTCGACCGCCCAAGCCCCAGCCGCGCGGCCGCCTCAATCACTTTTCCCCCGCATTGCGCCAGGGCTGTTTCGATCAATTGCCGGTCAAACCGCTCCCGCGCTGCGCTGAAGGTCTCGTGCTCCAGCGGTTCGATCGTCAACGGCGCCGCCCGCTCAACCGGAGTAAAGGTGCCGATGGCCGCGCGGATGTCCGCCGCCGAGAGGCGCAAATCGTCGCTGAGCAAAGCGGCCCGCTCCAGCACGTTGCGCAATTCGCGAATGTTCCCGGGCCAGGCGTGTTGACCCAGCAGCGCCAGCGCTTCGCCGTTCAATTCGTGCTGGCTGCGCAGCTCTTCAAGGATTGCTTCACTGAGGGCGGGAAGATCGTCGAGGCGGTCGCGCAGCGGCGGTACGTGGATCGGCAGGACGTTGAGGCGGTAATACAGATCGGCGCGGAACTCGCCGCGTTTGATCGCCGCTTCGAGGTCGGTGGAGGTCGCGGCGATGATCCGCACATCGCTCTGGATCACCTCATTGGAACCCACCGGTTCGAATTCCTTTTCCTGCAATACCCGCAACAGCTTGCTTTGTAGCGGCAGCGGCATGTCGCCGATCTCATCAAGAAACAGCGTGCCGCCCTGGGCGATTTGCAGCTTGCCGGCACGGCCCTTGCGGTCGGCACCGGTGAAGGCGCCGGGGGCGGTACCGAAGAACTCGGCTTCGAGCAGCGACTCGGGGATCGCCGCGCTGTTGATACTGACGAACGCCTTGTGCGCCCGGGGCGAGGCATTGTGGATCGCCTGGGCCAGTAATTCCTTGCCGGTGCCGGTTTCGCCCAGTAGCAGCACAGGTGATTCGGTACTGGCGCTGCGCCGGGCGCGCCGTTTGACTTCCAGGCTGGCGGCGCTGGTGCCAATGAAGTGGGCGAAGTTGTATTTGGTTTGCCGTGCCCGCAGCAGCGAGCGTGTGGAGGCGAGTTCTTCCTGCATGCTCATGTAGCGCTTGAGCATCGGCGACAGGCTGCGCAATTCATCGAACAGGGCAAAGCCGATGGCGCCGATCACTTGGCCGGCATCGTCGTGAATCGGCAGGCGCATGACCACCAGCGGTTCCTTGGGCGTGTCCTGCATGTCGAGCAGAATCGGCCGCCCGGTGCGTACCACTTCGCGCAGCAGGCTGCCGGGGATCACGGTCTCACAGGCCTTGCCGATGGCACCTTCGGCCGAGGACAGGCCGAAGCGTCGGGCATAGCGTTCGTTCATCCAGACGATATTGGCGTCGCGGTCGACGATCACCGTGCCTTCACTCGATTGCTCGATGATCTCAAACAATGAACGGATCGCCAGCAGGCGCACGCGCTGGTAGTCCTTGAGGCTTTCGGTGGTGTTCATGGGGACTGATCCTGATTATGTAGTGCCGGTGCCGGCCCCTTCGCGAGCAAGCCCGCTCTCACATTTGATC
>DATMTO010000148.1:0-7995 GCA_035564055.1 Rhodocyclaceae bacterium
TGGCAATTGCGGCGGCGCCGAGGTTGCGGAAACCCGGGCCGTGCATCCGGAAAGCGCCCGCGCCGCACGCCGCGTGGCCGCTGAAACCCTTTTGCGCGATTTCGGCCGCCAGACCCGTGCCAAGGTCAGCATCCTGCGCGCACCCGGCATCTACGCTGCCGACCGCCTGCCGCTGGAGCGTGTGCGGCGCGGCGATCCGGTCCTGAATGCCGACGAGGACAGTTACAGCAATCATATCCACGCCGACGATCTCGCCCACGCCGTGGTCCTGGCGCTGACCCACGGCCGCAGCAACCGCGCTTACAACGCCACCGACGACAGCGCGCTCAAGATGGGCGACTGGTTCTCGCAACTGGCTGATGCCTTCGACCTGCCGGCGCCGCCTCGCGTTGATCGCGCCACGGCCGAGGCACAGCTGTCGCCGGCCCTGATGTCCTTTGTGCGCGAATCGCGCCGTCTCAATAACGAACGCATCAAGCGCGAGCTCGGCCTCAAGCTCGCCTATCCGACCGTGCAGGCAGGTATCGCGGCAGCCAAACAACCGGTACCGGCTCAGGTTGAGGCCGAACAGCCGGCGGAAGCTCCGGCGCGGCAGAAAGCAAAGCTGAAATCGGCAAGCAAGCCCAAGGCCGACGAAGGCAAGCAGGCCAAGTCTGGCAGCAAGTCCAAGGGCAAGGGTACGGGCAAGGCCGCTACCGCCAAGAAGCGCAAGAGCAGGAAGCCGCGCCGCGAGGAAATTCAGCTGCCGCTGTTTTTCGAACTGGCCCCGAGCGTTTAGGCGCGAAGAGGAAAATCATGCTCTGGATAAAAGCCCTGCACATCATCTTCGTGGTCTGCTGGTTCGCGGCGCTGTTCTACCTGCCGCGCATCTTCGTCAATCTCGCCATGCTGCCGGCGGATAGCAGCGCCGAGCGCGAGCGCCTGCTGCTGATGGCCAGGAAGCTGTATCGCTTCGGTCATCCGCTGATGGGACTGAGCCTCATTTTCGGCGGCATCCTCTGGCTCTACTACGGCATCAGCGGCGGCTGGCTGCACGCCAAGCTGGCGCTGGTGGTCGGCCTGATCGGCTACTACCATTATTGCGGCAAGTTGCTGCGCGACTTCGCCGCCGGACGCAATGCCCGCAGTCATGTCTGGTACCGCGTGTTCAATGAAGCGCCTGTGCTTGCTTTGTTTGTAATCGTGATTCTTGTTGTGGTGAAACCGTTTTGAGTGATACCGAAAAACCCAAGCTGCGTGTCGTCCGACGCGTACCCAGCGGCGCGCTGCAAAGCGGCGCCAAGGCCGATGCGCCGCCAACGCCCTCGCGCAATGCTGGCGGCTGGCAGATGTTTGCGCCGGTGCCGCGCGGGCTGGAAGAAGCTCTGAGCGAAGAGCTGCAGAAGTACGGCGCCAAGCAATGCCATATCGTGCCCGGCGGCGTGCACTTCAACGGCACGCGCGAGACCTGCTATCTCGCCAATCTGCATTCGCGGCTGGCGACGCGCATCCTGCTGCGCGTGGCGCACGCCAGCTATCGCAACGAGGCCGATATTTATCAAATCGCCAGCGACGTCGACTGGGCCAAGCGCTTCGATCCCGACCGCACCATCCGCGTCTATGTCACCGCCATTCGCGCGCCGGTCAAGAGCCTGGAGTTCATCACCCTGAAAGTGAAGGACGCCATCGTCGACCGCTTCCGTGCCGACACCGGCCGCCGGCCGAGCATCAATACGGCCAATCCGGATGTGCGCATCCATCTCTTCCTTACCGCCGGCGAAGCCACGCTCTACATCGACACTTCGGGTGAGCCGCTGTGGCTGCGCGGGCACAAGGTCGCCAAGGTAGAAGCCCCGCTGAAGGAAAACCTGGCCGCCGGCATTCTCCAGCTCACCGGCTGGAAGCCCGGCATTCCGCTGCTCGATCCGATGTGCGGCAGCGGCACCTTCCTGCTTGAAGCCGCCCAGCAAAGCCTGCTCGATGCACCCGGCCTGGCCCGCGAGGCCGGTACCTTCGGCCTCGAACGCCTGCTCGGTTTCGACGCCAAGCTGTGGAACACCCTGCGCGAAGAAGCCGCCCAGATGCGCAGCAACCCGGACAGCCTGCCGATCTGGGGCAGCGACATCGACCCCGATATTGTCGAGCGCGCGCAGCAGAATCTGGCCCACGCGGGTGTGGATGATCTGGTCGAAGTCATGCAGAGCGACATCCTCGAGCTCAACGCGCCGGCCGAGAGCGGCATCCTCATCGCCAACCTGCCCTACGGCGAACGTCTCGGCGAAGCCGACGAGCTGGCCGCCTTCTATCCGCAGCTCGGCCACGCGCTGAAGCGCAACTTCGCCGGATGGTCATGCTGGCTGCTCACCGCCGACGAACGCCTGCCCAAGCTGATCGGCCTCAAGCCGAGCCGCAAGGTGCCGCTGTTCAATGGTCCGCTTGAATGCCGGCTGTATCGTTTCGATATCGTCGCCGGCTCCAATCGTAAATAAGCGAAAGTAAGCACCGGGCATGGAATACGCGCTGATCCTTGCCGTCGGCCTTGTCGCCGGCACGATCAGCGGCATCGTCGGCTTCGGCTCGTCGATCATGCTGATGCCGGTGCTGGTGCTGTGCTTCGGCCCCATCGAGGCGGTACCGATCATGGCCGTGGCGGCGGCGATGGCGAACTTCTCGCGCGTGCTGGTGTGGTGGCGTGTGGTCGACTGGCGCACCTGTGCCGCCTATTCCATCACCGGTGTGATCGGCGCTGCGCTCGGTGCACGCACGCTGGTGTCGCTGCCGCAGACGCTGATCGAAGGCCTGCTCGGCGCCTTCTTCATCTGCATGATCCCGCTGCGTCACTGGCTGCTGAAGAGGCAGTTGCGGCTGTCGCGCAAGCACCTTGCCGTTGCGGGTCTTGTCATCGGCTATATCACCGGCATTGCTGTTTCCACGGGCCCCTTGAGCGTGCCGATCTTCCTTGCCCACGGTCTGGTCAAGGGCGCCTTCATCGCCACCGAGGCGGCCAGCTCGCTGGCCATCTACGGCGTCAAGCTGATCGTCTTCCATGAATACGGCGTGCTGCCCGTTGCTATTGTGATCAAGGGGCTGATTACCGGCTCTTCACTGATGGTCGGCTCGTGGATCTCCAAACGCTTCGTCCTCAAGCTCAGCGCAGACCGATTCCAGTTGATGATGGACGCGCTCATGCTGGTGTCCGGCAGCCTGATGCTCTGGGCGGCGCTCGCCTAACACGGGTAACAAAGGGTTTCCGCCCGCAATCCGGCCGCAGAAGAACACAACTTTGCGGCTACACTTGCGCTTCGCTATTGCCGCACCTCTGCCGTGAAACCTGCCAAGCTCGCCCCCGACTCCCTCGCCTTCGCCCTGCTGCGCGCCGCCGAGGCAATCACTGCGGTCGACGAAGGTCGCACGCTCGACGTGGCCCTGGCCACTTGCTGGCAGAAACATGCGCCGCCACCGGCACAGCGTGGCGCCATCCAGGATCTGGCGTATGGCACCCTGCGCGCCTACGGGCGCGGTGACTTCGTGTTGCGGCAGTTGCTGCGCTCGCCGCTGACCGAGGCACGTGTGCGCGCGCTGCTGCTGGCGGCGCTGTATCGCCTCGACACCCGCCCAGAGGACAGCCACACCGTCGTCGATCAGGCAGTCACCGCCGCTGCCACGCTGGCGCACGGGAAGTTCCGCGGTCTCGTCAATGCGATCCTGCGCAATGCTCTGCGCCAGCGCGAGGAGCTGCAAGCCGCCAGCGCCGCCGATGCGGTGGCGCATTGGCAGCATCCGCAGTGGTGGATCGACGCTGTCCGCACCGCCTATCCGCAGGCCTGGGAAACCATACTCGCCACCGCCAACAGCCACCCGCCGATGACCCTGCGCGTCAATCGGCGCCATGGGGATGCCGCAGCCTACGTGGCACGACTGGCGGCCGCCGGCATCGTCGCGCGTGCGCTCGACAGCACCGCAGTCTTGCTGGAACGCCCCCAGCCGGTAGACGCCCTACCTGGCTTCGCCGCCGGCCATGCCTCGGTGCAGGACTGGGGCGCGCAACGCGCCGCCGGGCTGCTCGATGTACGGGACGGCATGCGCGTACTGGATGCCTGCGCCGCCCCCGGCGGCAAGACTGCGCATCTGCTGGAAACGGCGGATCTGGCACTGACGGCACTCGAACTCGATCCACGGCGGGCCCAGCGCATTGACGACAACCTGCAGCGATTGAACCTCAAGGCGACGGTAAAAGCCGCCGACTGCGCCGATCTCGACGCCTGGTGGGACGGCCAGCACTTCGACCGCATCCTTGCCGACGTCCCCTGCTCCGCCTCCGGTGTGGTGCGCCGCCATCCCGACATCAAATGGCTGCGCCGTGCCGCCGACATTGGCGCATTTGCCACAAGCCAGCAGCGCATCCTCGATGCTTTGTGGCGCACCCTGGCCCCGGATGGCAAAATCCTCTACTGCACCTGTTCGATCTTTCCGCAGGAGAACGGCGAACAAGTCGCCGCCTTCATTGGGCGTCATGCCGATGCCGTACGCGTGGACATCGACGGGAAATCCGAACTGCAACTGACCCCCGACCCCGAACAGGATGGCTTCTACTACGCCCTGCTGCAGAAATCTGCTTGAGCGCATGCGCGGAGATGCCGGCCGTGCCCTGAAAGCCCTCTTCGCCGTCATTCTCGCCGGCATGCTGATGCTCGCGCACGCCGGCAGCATCGAGCCCAGGAAGGGTGTGCTGTCCACCACCGAGGATGGCACGACCGTGCTCAATGCCGAATTCGCCATCGATCTCGGCCCGCGTCTGGAAGAGGCCGTGGCGCGTGGCGTGCCGCTGTACTTCACGCTGGAACTGGAAATAACGCGGCCACGCTGGTGGTGGTCGAACGAAAACGTGACCATCCGGACCCTGCAATACCGGCTGTCGTACACCGCGCTGACCCGGCAGTACCGGCTCACGGCCGGCAATCTGCACCGCAACTTCACCACCCTGGACGAAGCACTGCGCGTCATGTCCCGCTTCGTCGACCTTTACGTTGCCGACAAGGGCGTATTCAGAGCCGGTGAAGACTATGACGTAGGCATGCGGTTTGCGCTTGATCGCAATCAGTTGCCCAAGCCGCTCCAGGTCGACGCCATCGCCAACCGGGACTGGCAGGTCGAGACCCGCGTATTGCGCTGGCACTACGTGCCCAGCCAGCCTGTGCCACCGGCCCCAACAGTGGTGCCTGCCGCCGAGCCCCGGCCATGAGAGTAGCAATTCTTCTGGCGCTCGGGCTGGGTGCGGTCCTGCTCTTCCTGCTTGCCGGCGCTAGCGCCAACAGTCCGCTCTTCGCCCAGCACTATGCCTGGCTGCTGGGCGCCAATGCAGTCATCGCGCTGGGATTACTCGCCCTGGTCGGCGCCCGTCTGCTGCAATTGCGGCGCGAATACCGCGCCGGCGTGTTCGGCTCACGTCTGAAGGTTCGCCTGCTGCTGACGCTGGCCTTGATGGCCCTGCTGCCGGGCACCCTGGTCTACGGTGTATCGATGCAGTTCGCGGTCAAGAGCATCGAGTCCTGGTTTGACGTACGTGTCGACAACGCGCTCGAAGGTGGCCTCGCCCTCGGCCGCAGCGTGCTCGACGCCCAGCAGAGCGATCTGCTTGAAAAGGGTCGCAGCCTGAGCCTTGAGCTCGGCGATACCGAGGTCGTGACGCCGACGCAGATGTCGCGCCTGCGCGAACGCGTGACGGTGATGACCCTGACTTTGTTTGCGCCCTCCGGCCAGGCCCTGGTCAGCGCCACCGCCAGCGACGACAGCCTGCTGCCGCCGCTGCCCACACTGGCGCAGCTGCGGCAGGCGCGCCAAGGTCGCGGCATCGCCATGACCGAGGGCGAAGCCAACGAAGGTCTGACGGTACGCGCCCTCGTCCCTGTCTACATGCCCGGCGGCGAGGTACGGGTGCTGCAGCTCACCGACGTCGTCCCCGTCTATCTTGCCGGCAGCGCCGCCAGCGTCGAGGACGCCTACCGCGACTACCAGGAATTGCAGCTCGGCAAGGAAGGCCTCAAGCGCATCTACACGCTGACGCTGACGCTGACGCTGCTGCTGGCATTGTTCGCCGCCGTGGCGCTGGCCTTCACGCTGGCCGAGCGTCTGGCCGAGCCGCTACTGCTGCTGGCCGAAGGCACGCAGGCCGTCGCTGCCGGCGACTACACCCCGCGCGCCGCAGTTGAGAGCAACGACGAGCTTGGCATCCTGACCCGCTCGTTCAACCAGATGACGCGCCAGCTCGACGATGCGCGGCGTGAAACCGAGCGCCATCGCGCCGCCACCGAAGCCGCCCGTGCCTATCTCGAAAGCGTACTCGGCAACCTGTCGGCCGGTGTGATCACCTTCGACAACAACTTCGTGATGCGCGCCGCCAACCTCGGTGCGGTCGGCATCCTGCGCAGCGACCTGACCGTGGTCGATAACATGCCGCTGATGGAATGGCCCATCCATCGCCAGTTCTGCGATGCGGTGCTGGAAGGTTTCCGCGAACACAAAGGCGACTGGCAGAAGCAGGTCGAAATCGAGGTCCACGAGGGCATGGCGCAGACCCTGCTGTTGCGCGGCACCACGCTGCCTGCCGCCGGCGGCGCCGGCCACGTGATCGTGTTCGACGACGTCACCGATCTGATCTCGGCCCAGCGCACCGCGGCCTGGGGCGAAGTGGCGCGACGCCTGGCGCACGAGATCAAGAATCCGCTGACGCCGATCCAGCTGTCGGCCGAGCGCCTGCAGCACAAGCTGGCCGACAAGCTGGCGCCGGCCGAGCGCGAAATGCTGGAGCGCGCCAGCTCGACCATCGTCAATCAGGTCGAAGCGCTCAAGAATCTGGTCAACGAGTTCCGCGACTATGCGCGTACCCCGCCGCCGGTATTGAAGCCGGTCGATCTCAACGAGCTGGTGCGCGACGTGCTCGGACTCTACGAAAACGCGGCGGTGCGCATCGAGGCCGATCTGGCCGGCGACCTGACGCCCGTCTCGGCCGACGCCAACCAGATGCGCCAGGTCATTCACAACCTGCTGCGCAATGCGCAGGATGCGCTGGCCGAGACGCCGGAGCCGCGCCTCACCATCGCCACCCGTGCCGATCCGCGCGGCGGCACGCTGATCGTCAGCGACAATGGCAGCGGCTTCCCGCCGCAGATACTGGCGCGTGCCTTCGAGCCCTACATCACCACCAAGGCCAAGGGCACCGGCCTCGGGCTCGCCATCGTCAAGAAGATCGTGGACGACCACAAGGGCGAGATCCGCGTCGACAATCGCGAAAGCGGCGGCGCCGAAATCACCATCCGCCTGCCGTTGGCCCATGTCGATGCCTGAGGAAAGCGGGTTGAACCGCCGCGAGTTTCGGCTTTCCCGAATGGAACAAACTCCCTGACTTCATGTAGGCTACGCCGCCAACTGGTTTTATTTTTTGGCCGGTTTAGGGAGCGACGAAGAAAAGGGCTTTGGCGACGGGCCGCAAGGCAATTCAGATCCGGCCAAAGCAGCAACAATGGGGCCGTGCCGCAAGCACGGTAAACCGCCGTACCTCTTTACGAGAGAAAACGCGCTGTGCAGGTTCTAGTGGCGCAGGCGTTATGCCGTAACTAAAGAGGCCTGGGGATAGGCAGTCAATAGGTAGTCGAGCATGGCAAACATTCTTGTAGTTGATGACGAAGTCGGTATCCGCGAGTTGCTGTCGGAGATTCTGCGCGATGAAGGTCACGACGTCATCGTCGCCGAAAACGCCACCGAGGCGCGTCTGGCGCGCGAAGTGAAGCGTCCTGATCTGGTCCTGCTCGACATCTGGATGCCCGATACCGACGGCATCACCCTGCTCAAGGAATGGTCGGCCAATGGCCACCTCAACATGCCGGTGATCATGATGTCCGGCCATGCCTCCATCGACACCGCTGTCGAAGCCACCAAGATCGGCGCGCTCGACTTTCTCGAAAAGCCGATCGGCATGCAGAAGCTGCTCGCCGGCGTCAAGCGCGGCCTCGAACGCAC
>DATMTO010000149.1:0-25511 GCA_035564055.1 Rhodocyclaceae bacterium
GGTTATGCGGCGCGTATCCGGGTTGCCGCGCAGGGCGGTGCGCATCGCTATACCGTCTACCTCCGTGGCTTCGCCAGTCGCGCCGAGGCGCTTTCCGTGGCGGCGCGCCTGCGTCCTGATACGGATCCAGCTGTGCGACCGAACTGAGCGGTCGGCCAGACATGGGCCGTATAATCCGGCCCATGTCTGATCTCCTCCGCGGCTTAAATCCGGAACAGCTCGCCGCCGTTACCCTCCCCCCGCAACATGCCCTGATTCTGGCTGGCGCCGGCTCGGGCAAGACGCGCGTGCTGACCACCCGTATCGCCTGGCTGATCCAGACCGGACAGGTCGGCCCGCACGGTATTCTGGCGGTGACCTTCACCAACAAGGCGGCCAAGGAAATGTTGACGCGTTTGTCGGCGATGCTGCCGATCAATACGCGCGGCATGTGGGTGGGCACCTTTCACGGCCTGTGCAACCGGCTGTTGCGTGCGCATTACCGCGATGCCGGCCTGCCGCAGCTGTTCCAGATCCTTGATTCGGGCGATCAGCAGGCGGCGATCAAGAGATTGCTCAAGCAATTGAACATCGACGACGAGAAATTCCCGCCGCGAGAATTGCAGCACTTCATCAATGCGCAGAAGGAACAGGGCATCCGACCGGGTGCGGTCGAGGCCTGGGATGACCATACGCGCCGCCGCGCCGAGCTCTACCAGCTCTACGATGAGCAATGCCAGCGCGAAGGTGTGGTCGATTTCGCCGAGTTGCTGCTGCGCACCTATGAACTGCTGAGCCGCAACGAGGTGCTACGCCGCCACTATCAGGAGCGCTTCTCGCACATCCTCGTCGACGAGTTTCAGGACACGAATCCGCTGCAATACCGCTGGCTGCGGCTGCTGGCCGGCTATCCGGCGACGACCGGGACAGCCATGTTCGCGGTCGGTGATGACGACCAGTCCATCTATGCCTTCCGCGGCGCCGACGTTGGCAACATGCGTGAGTTCGAGCGCGAGTTCAAGGTGCAGAACATCATTCGTCTTGAGCAGAACTATCGCTCTCACGGCAACATCCTCGACGCGGCGAACGCGGTGATCAAGAACAACTCCGACCGGCTCGGCAAGAATCTGTGGACCGAAGCCGGTGCCGGCGAACCGATCCGCGTGTTCGAGGCCTACAGCGATCTGGAAGAGGCCCAGTGGCTGGTCGAGGAGATCAAGGCGCTGGTGCGCGACGGCCATCTGCGTAGCGAGATCGCCCTGCTCTACCGTTCCAATGCGCAGTCGCGCGTGCTCGAACATGCGCTGTTTTCCGCCGGCCTGCCCTATCGCGTCTATGGCGGCTTGCGCTTCTTCGAGCGTCAGGAAATCAAGCATGCGCTCGCTTACCTGCGCCTGATCGCCAACTCGGACGACGACACGGCCTTCTCGCGCGTGGTGAATTTTCCGACGCGCGGCATCGGCGCGCGATCACTTGAGCAATTGGCCGACACCGCGCGTCAGCACAACTGCAGCCTGCATGCGGCGATTCCGCTGCTGACCGGCAAGGCCGGTGCCGTACTGTCAGGCTTTGCGCAGCTGATCGCGCAGATGAAGGAAGGCAGCAGCCATCTGCCCCTGCCCGAGCAGATCGACCATGTGATTGAGCTGTCCACCCTTAAGGAGCACTACCGCAGCGAAAAGGAAGGGCAAGACCGCATTGCCAACCTCGACGAACTGATCAGCGCGGCGGCGAGCTTTATTGCCGAGGAGCGTGTGGCCGAAGACGGTACGCCGGAAACGCACGAGAATATTCTCGCCTCCTTCCTCGCCCATGCCTCGCTCGAAGCCGGTGAGCACCAAGCCGGCGAAGGCGACGATGCACTGCAACTGATGACCGTGCATTCGGCCAAGGGCCTCGAGTTCAACATGGTCTTCTTGAGCGGGCTGGAGGAAGGGTTGTTTCCCCACGAGAACTCGGCCATGGAGCTCGATGGCGTCGAAGAGGAGCGTCGCCTCATGTACGTGGCGATCACTCGCGCGCGTCAGCGTCTCTATCTGTCCTTTGCGCAAACGCGCATGCTGCATGGCCAGACGCGCTACAACGCCTCGTCGCGCTTTCTCGAAGAGATTCCGAGTGGTTTGCTCAAGTGGCTCAAGCCCAAGCAGAATCGCGGTTATTCGGGCAGCAGCAGCTACTCTGCACCGGCCTACCAGAGCGCTGCCCCGGCGCGCCGGGACTCCGTAGGCAGCGGTCTCCGCATCGGCACCAATGTCCTGCATGCCAAGTTCGGTCAGGGCGTCATCATTGGCGCCGAAGGCGGCGGCAACGATGCGCGCGTGCAGGTGAACTTCGGCGCGGCTGGAGTCAAATGGCTGGCGCTGTCGGTGGCCAAGCTCGAGGTGTTGTAGCCCGCAAGCCGCAATAAGCGGCTTTCCCTACGCAATTCAATGGCTTGTCGTCATGCCTCTGGCATACAATCGGTCGGAGAATATTGCGGAGGTGGCGGCATGAAGTCTTTCCTGATTGCGAATCCCAAGGGCGGCGTCGGCAAGAGCACCATCGCCACCAATCTGGCCGGATGCTTTGCCAAGCAGGGCCACAAGGTCATGCTCGGCGACATTGATCGCCAGCAGTCTTCGCGCCACTGGCTGGAGTTGCGTTCGCCCGCCCTGCCCCGCATCGAAAGCTGGAAGATCGATCCCGATCATCCGGCCCGCCCGCCCGAAGGCACCACGCATGTGGTGCTGGATACGCCCGCCGGCCTGCACGGCAAGTCCCTGTCGCACGCACTCAAGCTCGTGGACCGGGTCATCGTGCCCCTGCAACCCTCGATCTTCGATATTCTGGCCACGCGCGAATTCCTCGACGAACTGCTCGAGGAAAAGGCGATCCGCAAGCATCAGACTTTCATCGGTGTGGTCGGCATGCGTGTCGATGCGCGCACGCGCTCGGCGGCACAGCTGGAAAGATTCCTGCAGGACAACGGCCTGCCGGTGCTCACTTATCTGCGCGATACGCAGACCTATGTGCAGGCAGCCGCGCACGGCATGACCATCTTCGATCTGTCGGAAAGTCGTGCCGGACAGGATTGGAGCCAATGGCTGCCTCTGATCGAGTGGACCACTCGATAGCGGCCCAGTAGACAGCCCCCGCTGCCGCGCTGCGGCAGCCGTCCCCCCGCGGGGGACTCCTGTGATTGCGGCTATCTGATCGAACGGTTCGGGCTGTTGATCCCAGCCGGGTACAGGCGCTTAAAAGAGCTCGACGCTATTGGTCTCGACGATGCGGCGTTGGAGGTGGCCTTCGTTGACCAGATCTTCGTAGCTGAATACCTGATTGCGGCCGTGGTGCTTGGCCCAATAGAGCGCTTCGTCGGCATTGTCGATGATGGCCGAGGGCAGGTCGTTGATGGCGATGCGGGCAAAGCCGGTGCTGATGGTCAGGTGACCGACCTGCGGAAACTCGTGCGCCTCGACCTGGCGGCGGAAGCGGTCGAAGATGTTCATGGCGTTGCGCGCTTCGGTCGGCTTCAAAACGACGACGAACTCTTCGCCGCCAAAGCGGAACAGCTTGTCATGCGCGCGGAACGACGTCTTCATCATGTTCGCGATCATCAGCAGCACTTCGTCGCCGATCAGGTGGCCGTAAGTGTCGTTGATGGTCTTGAAGTGGTCGATGTCGATGACGGCAAGCCAGTGGCTGTCCTCGGCGTCGATACCGTGGCGCCGGCGCGGCAGGTGCAGCACATTGCCCGAGGCACCCGCGTCGCTCTGCTGCAGGCTGGACAGGATGCGCAGCAGCGATTCGTCGAAGGTCTTGCGGTTGAGCAGGCCGGTCAGCGTGTCGATCTCGCTGTAGTCGAGCAGGCGCAGCTGGTTGCAGAACAGCCTGACCAGCCCCAGCACGATGGCTTGCTGATGTGCGTCGAGCGGCTGGGTGTGGCGTATCACGATGAAGCCGAAGAAAACATTGCCTTCCCGGATGATGGGGAAGACCTGCTCATGCAGGCCGCCACTGCTGTCGGGGTTGGCGGGAACCATGACGCTATTGCCCGAAGTCAGGCTGCGATGCAAGGCGGGGAAGTGCTCTATGGAGGCCGTGTTCGCCGGCCAGGAAAGGCCGTCGTCAAGGCAGTACTGGCCGCTCAGGTCGGCTTTGGCGACGAGGCCGGCCAGGCAATCGCCCTTGGGCGTGAAGACACGGAAAAGCTGGGCGCTGGTCGCGTGCAGGACGGCTTGGACGGCATGTACGAAAGCGACCTCGAGTTCGGCCCGGTCACGTTGCGCGGATATGACGCCAGCATGACGAAGTACCAACTCCTCCGGGGTGCATGCACCGGTTTGGGCGGTATCGATAGGGTAGTGGCTTTCCGACATGCAATCTGCAACGTGGAGGTCCTGTGCGCATAGCTTACCGTTAAATGCTAAACGTGACATGGCGAACGTTAAAGGTTAAGGAGCCGTGATCGCTTGTAGCAATTCAGAGCGATCACGGGTTTTCCGTTTATATTCGCGCAACAATAACAGATAAATTGCGCTTATTAGTCAGCTATATTTAATTTTAGGCAGAGTATTGCACCTGAATGCCACATAAAGCTGATGGTTTTGGTGTCGGTTTGCTTGTTGTGCCGGGCCTGCCGGTATTCAGATGGCTTGTTGTTTTTATGCTTTCAGTGCCGAGCGCATCCGCGTTGGCCGGAAGGAATTAAAACGACAAAAGGCAGTTGAGTTTCATATTGACCATTTCGGCCTTGGCGCGGTCGGTATTGCCGATGCGCGGGGTCGAGGGCGCAAGGTAGAATCGCGCCATGAGTTCAGCCCGTTTCGTCCATCTGCGCCTGCACAGCGAGTTTTCCATCACCGACGGCATCGTGCGTCTTGACGACGCGATCGGCCGCGCCAAGGCGGACGAAATGCCGGCCATGGCCCTGACTGATCTGACCAATATGTTCGGTATGGTCAAGTTCTATTCGGGCATGCGCGGTAAAGGCCTCAAGCCCGTCATCGGCTGTGATGCCTGGGTCGGCGACCCGGATGGGCAGGATCGCGGCGCCCGGCTGCTGCTGCTGGCCAAGAACCGTTCCGGCTATCTGCGTCTCTGTGATCTGCTGTCGCTTGCCTATCGTGGCGATCGGCCCAATGGCCGCGCCGAGATTCCGTATGCCGATCTGGCCGCGGGTGACAACAGCGATCTGATCGCGCTGTCCGGGGGCGTTTTCGGCGACATCGGCCAGATGCTGGTGGCGGGCAAGGGGGCCGATGCGGTGGCTCGGGCGCGCCATTGGGCCGCACTGTTCCCCGGTAGCTTCTATATCGAAGTGCAGCGTCCGCAGGGCAAGCATGGTTCATCGCAGCAGGAGATGCTGGTGCAGGCCAGCGCGCAGCTGGCCGGAGAGTTGTTCCTGCCGCTGGTAGCGACCCATCCGATCCAGTTCATGGACCGTGAGGATTTCAAGGCGCACGAGGCGCGCACCTGCATCGCCGAGGGCTATGTGCTGTCGGATCCTCGCCGCCCCAAGAATTTCCACGAAGAACAGTACTTCAAGACCCAGGCCGAAATGGCCGAGCTGTTCGCTGATTATCCCGAGGCGCTGGAAAACTCCGTCGAGGTGGCGCGTCGCTGCAATGTCTCGATCGAGCTGGGCAAACCCAAGTTGCCGCTATTCCCGACGCCCGACGGTATGTCGCTCGACGACTTTCTGGCTTTGCAGGCGCGCGAGCGTCTCGAATTCCGCCTGGAACAGCTCTACCCGGATGTCGCCGAGCGCGATGCACAACGGCCGCGTTATGCCGAACGCCTCGAATTCGAGATCGGCATCATTCAGCAGATGGGTTTCCCCGGCTACTTCCTGATCGTGGCCGACTTCATCAACTGGGCCAAGGCCAACGGCGTACCGGTCGGTCCGGGTCGTGGTTCCGGCGCCGGTTCGCTGGTCGCCTATTCGCTCGGCATCACCGACCTCGATCCGCTCGCCTACGATCTGCTGTTCGAACGCTTCCTGAATCCGGAGCGGGTGTCCATGCCCGACTTCGACATCGACTTTTGTCAGGACGGCCGCGATCGTGTCATTCAGTATGTGAAGGACAAGTACGGCCATCATGCCGTGTCGCAGATCGCCACCTTCGGCACCATGGCGGCCAAGGCCGTGATCCGCGACGTCGGCCGCGTGCTCGATCTGCCCTTCAATTTCGTCGACCAGTTCGCCAAGCTGATTCCCAACGAGCTGGGCATCTCGCTTTCGGAGGCGGCGGAAAAAGAGCCGCAGATGCGTGCGCGCATCGACAATGAAGAAGAAATCGCCGAGCTGTGGGAGCTGGCGACCAAGCTCGAAGGCATGACGCGGAATATCGGCATGCACGCAGGTGGCGTGCTCATCTCGCCGGGCAAGCTGACCGACTTCTGTCCGCTCTACGCGGCGCAGGGCACTGATTCAGTCGTTTCGCAATTCGACAAGGACGACGTGGAAAAGGTCGGCCTGGTGAAGTTCGACTTCCTCGGCCTGCGCACCCTGACCATCCTCGACGAGGCGGTCGAGTTCGTGAAGAAGCTCGATCCCTCGCGGGCCGAGTTTCGCCTTGAGGACATCCCGCTCGATGACAAGGCGACTTACGGTCTGTTCGCCTCGGGCAATACGACCGCAGTGTTTCAGTCCGAATCGCGGTCCGCCAAGGATCTGGAAAAACGTCTCAAGGGCGATACCTTCGAAGACATCATTGCGCTGATGGCGTTGAACCGTCCCGGCCCGCTCGGCTCGGGCATGGTGGATGACTTCATCAACCGCAAGAAGCAGCAGGTGCAGACCGGCAAGGGCAATCCGGACTGGTACTTCCACCAGGATCTCGAACCCATCCTCAAGTCGACCTACGGCGTCATCGTGTACCAGGAACAGGTGATGCTGGTCGCCCAGATCCTCGCTGGCTACACGCTGGGCGGCGCCGACATGTTGCGCCGTGCCATGGGCAAGAAGAAGCCCGAGGAAATGGCGGAGCACCGCAAGCTGTTTACCGATGGCGCCGAGAAGCGCGGCGTGCAGCCAGCGTTGGCGACGCAGCTGTTCGACCTGATGGAGAAGTTCGCCGAATACGGCTTCAACAAGTCCCACTCGGCGGCCTATGCGCTGGTTGCCTTCCAGACCGGCTGGCTCAAGCATTACTATCCAACCGCCTTCATGGCCGCCACGATGTCGTCCGAAATGGCCGACACCGACAAGGTGCAGATCTTTTATCAGGACTGCCTCGCCAACAACATCAAGTTCCTGCCGCCGGACGTCAATGCCAGTGGCATTCGCTTCGAGCCGACCGACCACGCCACCATCCGCTACGGCCTTGGCGCCATCAAGGGTACCGGCGAGGCCGCGCTGTCCGCGCTGATTCGTGCGCGCGAAAAGGACGGGCCGTTCAAGGATCTGTTCGATTTCTGCCGTCGCGTGGACAAGCGCGTCGCCAATCGTCGCGTGGTCGAGGCGCTGATCCGTGCCGGCGCCTTCGATGCCATCGATGCGGACCGGGCCAAACTGTTTGCCTCGGTCGGCATTGCCATCGAGGCGGCCGATCAGGCCGAGCGCAACGCTTTGCAAAGCGGGCTGTTCGACATGGGCGGCGAAGCCGATGCACATGCCCCGCAATATCTGAACAAATACGAACGCTGGGACGAGCGCAAGCAACTGCTTGAAGAAAAGCAGGCGCTGGGCTTCTTCTATTCCGGCCATCCGTTCAACGCCTACCGTCGCGACATCGGCCAGTTCGTGCGCAAGACACTGGCGCAACTGGCGCCGACCAAGGAGCCCGTTCTCATGGCCGGCGTGGTGTTGAGCACGCGCACGCAGATGACGCGTCGCGGCAAGATGGCCGTGATCACACTCGACGATGCTACGGCGCAAATCGAAGTCACCGTTTTCAACGAGCTGTGGGATGCCGAGCGCGCCAAGATCAAGGAAGACGAAATCCTGATGATCGAAGGCCGCGTCAGCCATGACGATTTTTCCGGCGGTCTGCGCGTCTCGGCCGACAAGATCATGACTCTGGGTGAGGCCCGCGGTCGTTTTGCGCGCGCGCTGCAGCTGTCAATGAACGGCAACTCGATCGAGGGCCGTTACGCGCAGAAGCTGCAAGCCTTGCTGGCGCCGTATCGCAGCCACGGCGGCAATGGCGCCTGTCCGGTGCGGATTACCTATCACAATGCCGAGGCCGAAGCTGAGCTGGGCCTGTCCGATGCCTGGCGCATCCGGCTCGACGACGAGCTGCTGATCAGCCTGCGCGAATGGCTGCAGCCCGAGAACGTCAAGGTGATCTATTCGTAGTTGCGGGTCCGTGTAGCGCTTTCAGGGGGGAGAAAAATGAGTGTGGGTAGCTTGCTGTTTCTCGGCTTTATCGCCATCGTTCTGATCTACGGTGTCGTCGTCTACAACAATCTGGTGCAGGTCAAACATGCGGTATCGAAAGCCTGGGCCAATATCGATGTACTGCTCAAGCAGCGCCATGACGAGCTGCCCAAGCTGGTAGAGGTCTGCAAGCAGTACAAGCAGTTCGAGGCAGGCACGCTGGAGCGCGTGATCGCGGCGCGGGCGCAGGTGCACACTGCCCGCGAAAGCCAGAACATCGAAGCCCTGGGCGAGGCCGAGGGCATGCTGCGCCAGGGGCTGGGCCGTCTCTTTGCCGTTGCCGAGGCCTATCCCGAATTGCGCGCCAACGAAAGCTTCATGCAGTTGCAGACGCGTATCTCCCAGCTGGAGAACGCAATCGCCGATCGGCGCGAGTTCTACAACGAGAGCGTGAATATCAACAATGTGCGCATCGAACAGTTTCCCGACGCCATCGTGGCACGGCTGTTCCACTTCGAGGCCAAGCCCCTGCTTGAGTTCTCGACGGTCGAAAAGGCCGACGTCGACGTCAAGTCACTGTTCAGCTGATTGATGCTGTTTTCGTCCGGCCGCGGCCTTTCGCTGAGGCTTGCCGACGGCTTCGGCCGCTTTGTCGTTTCCGGCGGGCAGTTGATCCTGCTCTTTATCGGGTTCCAGATCGATGATCCGCGCGGCTGGTTCTTCATTGCTGCCGGCATCGCGGCGCTCAGCATCTTCGGCTGGCTGGCGGCCCTGCACCGCTGGCGCAGCATCAGCGACACGCCGACGTCGCAGGTGGCAACGGCGGCACAAGGCTATGTCGAACTGATTGGCCGCGGCAAGCCATTGGACGGCCTGCCGCTGGTGTCGCCGCTGACAGCCCTGCCTTGTCTCTGGTATCGCTACAACGTCGAGGTCAAGGACGGCGAGGGCAGATGGAAGCACGACCGTAGCGAAACCTCCGATGCCTCGTTCATCATCAGTGACGGGACCGGCGAATGCCTGGTTGATCCTGACGGCGCGGAAGTCCTGTCGATCCGCAAGGACGTGTGGACCCAGGGCGATGAACGCTATACCCAGTGGCTGCTGCTGAAGGACGAACGCATCTATGTGCTCGGGCAGTTCATGACGCGCACCGGTCTGGACCTGCAGCTGGATCGCAACGAGGACATCAAGGATCTTCTCGCCGAATGGAAGCGCGATCATCCGCAACTGCTGAAGCGCTTTGACCTGGATGGTGATGGCGCCCTGAGCCTGAAGGAATGGGAGTTGGCGCGCAGTGCGGCGCGCCGCGAGGTCGAGGCCCGCCACCGCGAGGTGCGCAGCAGTGCCGACCTGCATTTGATGCACTACCCCGAGGACGGCCGGCTCTACATGATCTCCAACATGGCGCCGGATAAACTGGCACGCCGCTACCAGTGGTGGGCGTGGGGCCACCTGTTCATTTTCTTCGGCGGCCTGGCGGGCGCGTCATACAGCTATCTGTGGGTGTTCTAAGCGGCCGAACCCGCCCTGGCCCGGGCCGAGTGCAGCTTCCGGTAACTGTCGATCAGGCGCTGGTGCCGGTCCAGTCCTTCCAGTTTCATGCTTGTCGGCGTCAGGCCGTGGAAGCGCACGCTGCCATTCAACGAGCCGATCACCGCATCCATGCGGGCGTCGCCGAACATGCGGCGGAAATTGGCCTCGTAATCGGCCAGCTCCATCTCGTCGTCGAGTTCGACTTCCAGCGCCACGTTCAGGGCCTGATAGAACAGGCCGCGTTCAACCGTGTTTTCGTTGAACTGCAGAAAAGCCTCGACCAGTTCCTTGGCCGCCTCAAACTCGTTCAAGGCCAGGTTGATCAGCAGCTTGAGTTCCAGGATAGTGAGCTGTCCCCACGCCGTGTTCTCGTCGAACTCGACACCGATCAGGGTGATGATGTCGGTGTAGTCGTCGAGTTCACTCTCCTCCAGGCGTGCCAGCAGTGCCTCCAGCGCGTCGTCGTCGAGGCGGTGCAGGTTCAGGATATCTGCGCGGAAAGCGAGGGCCTTGTTGGTGTTGTCCCAGATCAGGTCTTCCACCGGATAAACTTCCGAATAACCGGGCACCAGAATGCGACAAGCGATGGCGCCGAGCTGATCGTACACCGCCATGTAGGCTTCCTTGCCCATTTCGGCGAGGATGCCGAACAAGGTGGCGGCTTCGTCTGAATTCGAATTTTCGCCGTGTCCGGAGAAGTCCCACTCGACGAAGTCGTAGTCGGCTTTTGCGCTGAAGAAGCGCCACGACACCACGCCGCTGGAGTCGATGAAGTGCTCGACAAAGTTGTTCGGCTCGGTGACGGCATTGCTCTCGAACGTTGGCCGCGGCAGGTCGTTCAGGCCTTCGAAGCTGCGACCTTGCAACAGCTCGGTCAAGCTGCGCTCCAGCGCGATCTCGAAACTGGGGTGGGCGCCGAAGGAGGCGAAGACGCCGCCGGTGCGCGGGTTCATCAGCGTGACGCACATCACCGGAAACCGGCCGCCCAGCGACGCGTCCTTCACCAGCACCGGAAAGCCCTGCGCTTCCAGCCCCTGAATCCCGGCGACGATGCCGGGGTATTTCGCCAGCACTTCCTGCGGTACATCCGGCAGCGCGATTTCACCTTCGAGAATCTCGCGCTTGACGGCGCGCTCGAAGATTTCGGAGAGGCATTGCACCTGCGCCTCGGCCAGCGTATTGCCGGCGCTCATGCCATTGCTGAGGAAAAGGTTGTCGATCAGATTGGTCGGGAAGTACACCACCGCGCCGTCCGATTGACGCACATAGGGCAGCGAGCAGATGCCGCGTTCCGGGTTGCCGGAATTGGTGTCGTACAGATGCGAGCCGCGCAGTTCGGCATCGGGGTTGTAGATGGCGAGGCAATGTTCGTCGAGAATTTCTTTCGGCAACGCATCCTTCTTGCCCGGCTTGAACCAGCGTTCGTCCGGGTAATGCACGAAGGTGGCGTTGGCGAATTCCTCGCCCCAGTACTGGTCGTTGTAGAAGTGGTTGCAGTTGGTACGCTCGATGAATTCGCCCAGCGCCGAGGCCAGCGCGCTCTCCTTGGTGGCACCCTTGCCGTTGGTGAAGCACATCGGCGAGTGCGCATCGCGAATGTGCAGCGACCACACATTCGGCACGATATTGCGCCACGAGGCGATCTCGATTTTCATGCCGAGCTTCGCCAGAATGCCCGACATATTGGCGATGGTCTGCTCCAGCGGCAGATCCTTGCCGGGAATAAAGGTGCTTGTTTCGGCTGAGTTTGGAATCAGCAAGGCCTGCGCGTCGGCATCCAGGTTTTCGACTTCCTCGATAATGAACTCCGGGCCGTTCTGCACCACGCGCTTCACGCTGCAGCGGTCGATGGAGCGCAGGATGCCTTCGCGGTCCTTGGCCGAGATATCTGGCGGCAGCTGGATCTGGATCTTGAAGGTCTGCTTGTAGCGGTTTTCCGGATCGACGATGTTGTTGTGCGACAGGCGCATGTTCTCGGTCGGGATGCCGCGCGTGTCGCAATACGCCTTGACGAAGTAGGCCGCACACAAGGCCGACGAGGCCAGGAAGTAGTCGAAGGGCCCCGGCGCCGAACCGTCGCCCTTGTAACGGATGGGCTGATCAGCGATGACGGTGAAGTCGTCGAACTTTGCTTCCTGACGCAGCTTGTCGAGAAAGTTGACCTTGATTTCCATGCGGGGATCCTTAAACCGCGATCGGGCTCACGCGCGGTGCGCGGAATCCCTGGGGTAGTCAGGCCGTCGCGATGGCCTGAAAGTCGGAGTAGTCGCCGGCTTCCGCCAGTTCGACCAGTACGTTGCTCACTACTGCAGCTGGCGGACCGCGGCGTGCCCAGGCGATCAGCATGGCGACCGACTCGCCATCGCCCTGCAATTGCGCTTCCACCGTGCCATCCTGCCGGTTGCGCACCCAGCCCTTTACGCCCAGTCGCTGTGCCGCTTCAACCATTGAAGCACGGTAGTACACGCCCTGCACCTGGCCGCTGACGATCAGGCGGCGGCAGGCGATGTCGGCGGCGGTGGGCAGGTTGTTGGGCATTACTAAAAGAGAAATACGGAGAGAGAGGCAGTCCTGGGGAGCCCGCAAAGCGGGCGAACCGAAGTCACCCTCTCCCTCGGGGAGAGGGATGGGGTGAGGGTTGTCACTTCACCTTCATGCCTGGCGTAGCGCCGTTGTCCGGCGACAGGATGTAGAGGCCGCTGGTGTTGCCTTCGGTGTCGGAAGCAGCCAGCACCATGCCTTCTGACATGCCGAACTTCATCTTGCGCGGCGCGAGGTTGGCGACCATGACGGTGAGGCGACCGACCAGCAGCGCGGGATCGTAGGCTGACTTGATGCCAGCGAAGACCTGACGAGTGCCGAGCGCGCCGACATCGAGCGTCAGCTTGATCAGCTTGTCGGCGCCTTCGACATGTTCGGCATTGGCGATCTTGGCGATACGCAGATCGACCTTCATGAAATCATCGATGCTGATGAATTCGCCGGCCGTCGTCGTTTCGGCGGCCTTTTCGTTTTTGGCTTCCACTTTCTTTTCCTTCTTGGGCGCGACCGCTTCGGTTGGTGCCAGCGAGTCGCGATTGGCGGCAACGAGCGCCTCGACCTGCTTGGGATCGATGCGTTGCATCAGATGCGCGTAGTTGTTGATCAGGTGACCGTTGGTCAGCGGTACATGCACTTCGGCCCAGCCCTGGTGGGCGATGCCGAGGAAATTCTCGACCTGTTCGGCGAGTTTAGGCAGTACTGGCTTCAGGTACAGCGTGAGCAGGCGGAACATCTCCATCGCTTCAGAACATACGGCCTGCAGTTGTTCGCTGGTCGGATCGGTCTTGGCGATGGTCCACGGTGCAGCAGCAGCGATCACGCCGTTGGCCCGGTCGGCAATGGCCATGATTTCGCGCAGCGCACGGCCGTAGTCGCGCTGCTCGTAGCTTTCGGCAATGGTTTCGGCGCTGGCACGAGCCGCGGTGATCAGTTCGGAGTCCGGGTCGAGCTTGATCCTGCCGCCGAAGCCCTTGGTCAGGAAGCCGGCGCAGCGGCTGGCGATATTGATGTACTTGCCGATCAGGTCGCTGTTCACGCGGGCGACGAAATCATCGAGATTGAGGTCCAGGTCTTCCATGCTGCCGTTCAATTTGGCGGCGTAGTAGTAGCGCAGCCATTCCGGGTTGAGACCGGTGGCGAGGTAGGACTCGGCGGTGATGAAGGTGCCGCGCGACTTCGACATCTTGGCGCCGTCCACGGTCAGGTAGCCGTGGACGAACACGCCGCTGGGCGTGCGGTGGCCGCTGAACTTCAGCATGGCCGGCCAGAACAGGGCGTGGAAATAGAGGATGTCCTTGCCGATGAAATGGTAGAGCTCGGTGTCGGAGTCCGCCGCCCAGTATTCGTCGAAGGGAATGCCGACGCGATTGGCGAGGTTCTGGAACGAGCCCATATAGCCGACCGGCGCATCCAGCCAGACGTAGAAGAACTTGTTGTCGGTGCCGGGAATCTTGAAGCCGAAGTAGGGCGCATCGCGCGAGATGTCCCAGTCGGACAGCTTGTTCTCGCCTTCGGTGCCCAGCCACTCCTGCATCTTGTTGGCGGCTTCGTTCTGCAGGTGGCCGCCGCGCGTCCATTCGCGCAGGAAGGCCTGGCAACGCGGGTCGGAGAGCTTGAAGAAATAGTGCTCGGAATTCTTCAGCACCGGCTTGGCGCCGGAGACGGCCGAATAGGGATTCTTCAAGTCCGTCGGCGCATAGGCGGCGCCGCAGACCTCGCAGTTGTCGCCGTACTGATCGGGCGAGTCGCACTTGGGGCAGTTGCCCTTGATGAAGCGATCCGGCAGGAACATTTCCTTGACCGGGTCGTAATACTGTTCGATGGCGCGCGTCTCGATCAGGCCGGCGGCCTGCAGCTTCGCGTAGATATCCTCGGCGTGCAGGCGGGTTTCGTCCGAATGGGTCGAGTAGTAGTTGTCGAAATTGACGAGGAAGCCGGTGAAGTCGCGCAGATGCTCGCCATGCACGCGGGCGATCAGTTGCTCGGGCGTGACGCCTTCCTTCTCGGCGCGCAGCATGATCGGCGTGCCATGCGTGTCGTCGGCGCAGACGTAATGGCAATTGTGCCCGCGCATCTTCTGAAAGCGCACCCAGATGTCGGTCTGCACGTATTCGACCAGGTGGCCGAGGTGGATGGCGCCGTTGGCGTAGGGCAGGGCGCTGGTGACGAGGATTTTGCGGGGCGCGGTCATGTGTGTTGCGTGGGCAGGGATCGGCAATCCGCCATTTTAGCAAAGCACCCTCACGGAAACCTTGCCAATTCCCCGGGTGGTCTTGCTTTCCGCCTTTTCGGCCCCATATGGCCGCAACAGCATCTTTGATGCCGATTCTGTCCGCCATTGCCGGGCGCCTGCGCCGGCTCCTGTATACTGGACAAAAATACTCAAGTACTTATGCCCCGGAGTTCATATGAGCATCACTCAAGAGGCCGTCCAGGACGCGCTGAAGCAGGTTACCGACCCGAATACCGGCAAGGATTTCGTCACCAGCCGTAGCGCCAAGAATATCAAGGTCGACGGCGCCAATGTCGCCCTCGACATTGAACTGGGCTATCCGGCCAACAGCCAGCTGGCCCTGATCCGCGATCTGGTCGAAGGCCAGCTCAAGAAGGTCACCGGCATCGGCAACGTGACCGTCAATGTCTATACCAAGATCGTGGCACACACCGTACAGCGCGGTGTGAAGCTGCTGCCCAACATCAAGAACATCATCGCCGTGGCTTCCGGCAAGGGCGGAGTGGGCAAGTCGACTACCGCCGTAAATCTGGCGCTGGCGCTGGCTGCCGAAGGCGCCCGCGTCGGCCTGCTCGACGCCGACATCTACGGCCCTTCGCAGCCGCAGATGATGGGCCTGTCGGGTCGTCCGGAAGCGGTGGACGAGAAGACCATCAAGCCGATGGAGGCCTACGATGTGCAGACCATGTCGATCGGTTTCCTCATCGATCCGGAAACGCCGATGGTCTGGCGCGGTCCCATGGTCACCTCGGCCATGCAGCAGCTGCTCGGCCAGACCGCCTGGGACAACCTCGACTACCTGATCATCGACCTGCCGCCGGGCACCGGCGATATCCAGCTGACCCTTTCGCAGCAGGTGCCGGTCACCGGCGCGGTGATCGTCACCACGCCGCAGGACATCGCCCTGCTGGATGCGCGCAAGGGCCTCAAGATGTTCGAGAAGGTCGGCGTGCCGATCCTTGGCATCGTCGAGAACATGAGCATTCACATCTGCTCGAACTGCGGTCATGAAGAGGCCATCTTCGGTTCCGGCGGCGGTGAGCGCATGTCGCTGGACTATGAGGTCGAACTGCTGGGCAAGCTGCCGCTGGACATGGGCATCCGCCTCCAGGCCGACCAGGGCAAGCCGACCGTGGTGGCCGATCCGGATGGCCGTATCGCCGAGATCTACAAGCAGATCGCTCGCCGCGTGGCGGTCAAGATCGCCGAGCAGGCCAAGGAAATGAGCGGCAAGTTCCCCAATATCGTCGTTCAGAACACTTGACCATCCCCCCAGCCCCCTTCCCACGGAAGGGGGTGACGGCGGTTCGCGGCTTTGCCGCTCCCAAATTAAGGGTGGCTCTGTAGGTATTTGTTTGTGCGGGTGTTCGCTCCGCGAACGCACCGCTTCCCCTTGGGGCGGCCCGGCGGCGAAGCTTTGCTATCGTGGGGCTTGCTTGATCGGCGTTAAGATTGTTGCAGGTACCTGAAAAGAGCGGATAATCCGCTCTTTTCGTTTTTCCAGACCCGGATTGCGACACCTATGAGCATCAAATCGGACAAGTGGATACGCCGCATGGCGGAGCAGCACGGCATGATCGAGCCGTTTTCGCCCGACTTGGTGCGCGAAGTGAATGGACAGAAGATCGTCTCCTACGGTACGTCGAGCTACGGCTACGACATTCGCTGTGCGGACGAATTTCGCGTGTTCACCAACATCAACTCGACCATCGTCGATCCCAAGAACTTTGATCCGAATTCCTTTGTCGAGGTTTCCGGCAAGGGCTATTGCGTGATCCCGCCGAACTCCTTCGCGCTGGCACGCACCGTCGAGTACTTCCGCATTCCGCGCTCAGTCCTGACCGTCTGCCTGGGCAAGAGCACTTATGCCCGCTGCGGCATTATCGTGAACGTCACGCCCTTCGAACCCGAGTGGGAAGGTTACGTGACGCTGGAGTTCTCCAACACCACGCCGCTACCGGCCAAGATATACGCCGGCGAAGGCTGCGCCCAGGTGTTGTTTTTCGAGTCGGACGAGGTTTGTGAAACCTCCTACAAGGACCGCGGCGGCAAGTACCAGGGCCAGGTCGGTGTAACCTTGCCGAAGATCTGAAGACCACTGACGCCACGCCGTAACACTAGCGTTTTACCTTAGCGATTTTTTACCGGGACCCGATTTTGCAAATCGGGTCTTTGCCTTTCAGGAGCAGCCATGCGCTTCCATTTCCCCATCATCATCATCGACGAAGACTTCCGTTCCGAGAATGCCTCCGGTCTTGGCATTCGCGCTCTGGCGGAGGCGATCGAGAACGAGGGCATGGAGGTCATTGGCGTCACCAGCTATGGTGACCTGACTTCCTTCGCACAGCAGCAGAGCCGTGCCTCGGCCTTTGTGCTGTCGATTGACGATGAAGAGCTGGCAATAGAGGAGGAGGAGACGATCGCCGAGTTGCGTGCCTTCGTTGAGGAGATCCGCTACAAGAATGCCGAGATCCCGATCTTCCTGCACGGCGAAACGCGCACCTCGCGCCACATTCCCAACGACATCCTGCGCGAACTGCACGGCTTCATCCACATGTATGAGGACACGCCGGAGTTCATTGCGCGCCACGTCGTGCGTGAGGCCAAGGCCTATGTCGACTCGCTGCCGCCGCCGTTCTTCCGCGCGCTGACCGACTACGCCGCCGACGGCTCCTACTCTTGGCACTGCCCCGGCCACTCCGGCGGCGTGGCCTTCCTCAAGTCGCCGGTGGGCCGCATGTTCCACCAGTTCTTCGGTGAGAACATGCTGCGCGCCGACGTGTGCAATGCCGTGGAAGAGCTCGGCCAGCTGCTGGATCACACCGGCCCGGTGGCCGCGTCGGAACGCAATGCCGCGCGCATCTTCAATGCCGATCATCTGTTCTTCGTCACAAACGGCACCTCGACCTCGAACAAGATCGTGTGGCACTCCACCGTGGCGCCGGGCGACATCGTCGTGGTCGACCGCAATTGCCACAAGTCCATCCTGCACGCCATCATGATGACCGGTGCGATCCCGGTGTTCCTGATGCCGACGCGCAACAACTTCGGCATCATCGGTCCGATCCCGCGCGAAGAGTTCACCTGGGAAAACATCCAGAAGAAGATCGCCAACCACCCCTTTGCCAGCCTGTGCAAGGGCAAGCCGCGCGTGCTGACGATCACCCAAAGCACCTACGACGGCATTCTCTACAACGTCGAAGACATCAAGACCGAGCTCGACGGCAAGATCGACACCCTGCACTTCGATGAAGCCTGGCTGCCGCACGCTGCTTTCCACGATTTCTACGGCGACTACCATGCCATCGGCGCCGACCGCCCGCGCTGCCAGGAGTCGATGGTGTTCTCTACCCAGTCGACTCACAAGCTGCTGGCCGGCCTGTCACAGGCGTCGCAAATCCTGGTTCAGGATGCGCAGAACAACAAGCTCGACCGCGACGTCTTCAACGAGGCCTACCTGATGCATACCTCGACTTCGCCACAGTATTCGATCATCGCCTCGTGTGACGTCGCTGCCGCGATGATGGAAGCGCCCGGCGGCACGGCGCTGGTGGAAGAGTCGCTGAGGGAAGCGCTGGACTTCCGCCGCGCCATGCGCAAGGTGGACGAGGAGTGGGGTGCCGACTGGTGGTTCAAGGTGTGGGGCCCGGATGATCTTTCCGAGGAAGGCCTGGAAGAGCGCGACAGCTGGATGCTCAAGCCCGGCGCGCGCTGGCATGGTTTCGGCAATCTGGCCGAAGGCTTCAACCTGCTCGACCCGATCAAGGCCACCATCATCACCCCGGGCCTGGATGTCGATGGAGACTTTTCCGACGAGCAGGGCATTCCGGCGGCCATCGTCACCAAGTATCTGGCCGAACACGGCGTTATCGTCGAGAAGTGCGGCTTGTACTCCTTCTTCATCATGTTCACCATCGGCATCACCAAGGGCCGCTGGAATACCCTGGTCACCGCGCTACAGCAGTTCAAGGACGACTACGACAAGAACCAGCCGCTATGGAAGGTGCTGCCGGAGTTTGTCGCCAAGCACCCGCGCTACGAGCGCGTCGGCCTGCGCGAGCTGTGCCAGCAGATTCACGATGTCTACAAGACCAACGATGTGGCCCGTCTGACCACCGAAATGTATCTCTCCAATATGGAACCGGCCATGAAGCCGTCCGATGCCTTCGCCAAAATGGCGCATCGTGAAATCGAGCGCGTCTCCATTGACGACCTCGAAGGCCGCATCACTGCCATGCTGGTGACTCCCTACCCGCCCGGCATTCCGCTGTTGATCCCGGGCGAGCGCTTCAACAAGACCATCGTCAGCTATCTCAAGTTCGCGCGCCACTTCAACGAACACTTCCCCGGCTTCGAGACCGATGTTCATGGTCTGGTCAAGGACGACGGCTCGGGGAAAAACGGGTACTACGTGGACTGCGTCAGGAACTGATCCCGGCCGCGAAAGCGGCACAATTCTCTTGTTAACCGCTAAGAGTTCCAATAAAGGTTGCGTGTCCGGCGCCTAAGTTGCCCCACAGATGTTTGATTTAAATGCAAATTTCTGGGTTGTAGCTGCGGATAACCGTTGCTTGTGAACTCGCCGCTGCACTAAAATCCCGCCAAACAGGGATTGGTGGGGAGTGGCTATGAAGCAAGGGAGAGGGCGGCTGGCCTTGTTGCTGGCGTGCGCGTTGACGGCAGTACAGGCACAGGCCGCAGATGAGCTGATACGTCAGGGCGCCGAGCTGGTCAGGACGGGCCAGGGCAAGGCTGCGTATGCCTTGCTTGAGCCGCAGGAGGAAGCGCGCGCCGGCGACAAGGATTTCGATCTGCTGTTCGGTATTGCGGCGCTGGATGTCGGCCAGAATACGCGTGCCATTTTTGCGCTGGAGCGCGTGCTCGCAGTCGATCCCAATAACGTTCGTGCGCGTGCCGAGATTGCACGCGCCTACCTCGGCGTTGGCGAAACGCAGGCGGCCAAGACGGAATTCCAGAACGCCAAGCAGCTCGGTGTTCCCGCCGATGTCGCGCCGACGATCGACCGTTTCCTGTCCGCAGTCGAGCGCATCGAAAACGAAGGCAAGCCGACGGTACGCGCCTTCATAGAAGGCACCCTGGGTTACGACACAAATGTGAACGCGGCGCCGGCACGCGGCGAGGTGGCCATTCCGGCTTTCGGCAATGTCCTCTTTACCCTATCGGACAAGAGCAAGGCCAAGGAGGATTGGTTCGGTAGCGTCGGCGGTGGCGTCAATTTCACCTATCCGGTCGACAAGCAGCTTGCCATTGTCGGCGGTGTATCCGGCAGCCAGCGCTGGAACATGCACGTGTCTTCGGCTGATCTGCTGAATGCCGATGCGAGCCTGGGGGCGGCGTACACCGAAGGCAGAAATGTTTACTCCTTCAATCTGCAATACAACACGCTTCTGGTTGACAGCGACCGCTTTCGCAACGCACTCGGCTTCTCGGCCCAGGTGCAGCACAATCTTGATGCGCGCAACCAGATCAGTGCGTTTGCGCAGTATTCCGATCTGAGCTACATCGGGCAATCCACCCGTGACGCCGATCGCTGGGTGGCGGGCGCGGGTTACGCCCATGCCTGGCGCGACGGACTGATCGGATACGGCAGCCTCTACAGCGTAACCGAACGGGTGCATAGCGAAGCCGTCTCGCCCTATCTCAGTCTCGACGGCTACGGCGCGCGCGTAGGCGGGCAACTGCGCCTGAACGAGAAGACGGTCCTGTTCAGCAGCCTGGCGTATGAAACCCGCCGTGGCAAGGCCATCGATCCGACCTTCCTGACGAGCCGTAACGACGATCAGTGGATTGCCAACGTCAGCGTCAGCTACGACTTGAAGAAGAACCTGAAGCTGACCGGCCAGTATTCCTATATCGACCAGCGCTCCAATATCGAGATCTACGCATATGATCGCAACATGCTTTCCCTGACCTTGCGTCAGGACTTTTAAGCAGTAGTAGGGGACCTTGAATGAATCCGAAATTCCGATCCAGAAACCAGCTGCTCATGATGGCGTTGGCGGCGGTGTACCCGGCGGCCAGCTATGCAGCCGGCGCTGCGCGCGTCGAATTCGCCTTCGGCAACGTGGTTGCCGTCACCGCCACCGGATCGCAGCGCGAGCTGACGCGTGGTTCCGAGCTGCAGCCGGGCGAAGCCATACGTACCGGTGACAATGCGCGCGCGCAGCTGCGCTTTTCCGACGGCGGCATGATGTCGTTGCAGCCGCAGACGGAGTTTCGCATCGATGAATATCGTTACAGCGGCAAGACCGACGGTAGCGAGAAAGGCTTCTTCAGTCTGATCAAGGGCGGCCTGCGCACGATCACCGGTGCGATCGGCCACGGCAGTCGCGATAACTACAGAGTCAATACGCCGGTGGCCACCATCGGTATCCGCGGCACCGAATACTCGGCCGTCTTTACGGGTGGAACGGACGGTGTCCTGAATCTGGCGACCGGCGAAGGTGCGGTTGAAATCTGCAATGCCGGCGGTTGCGTGATTGTGGCGAGCGGCGAGTCTGCCATTGTGACGGGTAGCACCCCGCCCAAGTTCACGCCGCTGCGCCCGTCCTTGCCGCCATCGGCACTCGGCGCCCCCGGATCGGCAGCCGAGCCGTATATGCCCACCGAGACCCGCAGCAGCAGCGGTACCCTGGGACTGTTTGGCGCTGATCTGGCCAGCGGTTCAGATTATGCGATCAGTTGGGCATTCAATCAGAGCGGCTCGTACAAGATGCATATCAATGAGCCGGCAAATTACGCCACTTTTGAAAGCGGATCGAAACTGGTGAGTTTCAGCGATACATTTGCCACGCCCTTCAATGCGGGCACTGTCAAGGCCGCTTTTTCCGTCGATGGCGTGATTGGCTGGGGTACCTGGAGTGACGGCACATATTTCTCAAGCACGCCGCTGACCGACCTCCATTACGTAGTTGGCAAGCCCACGGGCACCACTGACCTGAACAATCTGTCCGGAATGACGGCAACCTACCAGATGATCGGCTATACCACTCCGACGAGCACGCTCGGCTACACGGGCAGCAGCGTTCAGAGCAGCATGACGGCGGAGTTTTCCGGCGGCTATGCCAACTTGAATGCAGACTTGAGCATGACGGTGAACGGTACCGCCCTGTCCGTCAGTGCGTCCGGCAGCACCAGCGGCAGCGCCGGCTTCAACCTGACGGGCACGGGTGCGGGCGGAATCACTGCGAACATGAACGGCTTCTTTGTCGGAAGCAATGCAAGCCACGCCGGGTTGACGTACAAGATCGATGCCAGCACTGTGTCGCTGGGTGAGATCGGCGGCGCGGTCGCGTACAAGCAAGGCTCGATCGGCGTGACGCAGCAGTGTCAGACCTGCTGATATCAGGACGGAGACTGCAACCAGTTCAGGTATTCCTGCACGTGCCGGCCGTCCGGATTCGAGAGCGCCACGGCGGTATCGCGCGCGGCCTCGCCCAGCCGACGTCGCAGCGCAGCATCGCCTTGCAGGGTCTGTAGCAGCTCCCAAGCCTCTTCCTGCGTGCTGAAGAGAAAACCATTCCTGCCGTGCTCGATCCAGTCGGTATACCCGCCGCGGCTCTCTGCGACGACCGGCAAGCCGCAAGCCAGCGCCTCCATCACCACCCGCCCGGAGGGCTCGTGCCAGTCTTCCCGGGTCCGATAGAAGAAGACACTCAGGCTCCGCAGGAAGTCTTCCGCCGCTTCGCTTCCCACCGGAAGCACCTCGACTCCCGGTGTCTGGTCAAGTGCCTGCTGCAGACAGCTGGCGCCCATCAGGCGGACTTGCGCGCCGTACCAGGCCAGCAGACGATAGAGTGAGGCATCGTCCGGATGGTGCTTCTCCGGTTTGTCCGCAGACAGACGGCCAACACCCCAGTTTTCCGCGGGCTGCGGACGCGGCTGAAAACGTGCAGGATCGACAATCGTCGGGCAGATGCGCCCCGGAATCCCCATCGCATCGCGCAGCCGGGTGCTCATGTACACCAATTCGACTTTCGGCAGGCTTGGCCGCTCAAGACGCGCGACCATGCGCTGGAGCTGGTCGCGATTGGACGTGTTGCAGATCAGGATCAGTCGTTCCGGCTTGGAAAAATCGATCCAGGGATCGACCGTCAGCCAGCTACCCAGCAGTATCAGTGTGCCGCCCCGCGGCATCTGCCCGCCGTAGGGGTTGATGACGCGACCACCGTAGCGTGCAACAAAGCCGCCGGGACGGTCGCTCCAGAGGCTGACGGATTGTCCGTTCGCTTGCAGTGAGCGGAGCAATTCGACGGCATGAATGTCGTTGCCACGCACTTCCTGCAGCGTTGTTATGATGTGGATAGGAGATCCGGGCATTGAAGAATTCTAACCTTGGAGTGCAGCAGACGGTTCACGGGCCGGAACATGCGGGCCGCCTGATCGAGGCCTTGCAACAGGCATTGCACGGCAACGGCAATCTCGACCTGGACATCCTCGCCCTGGCTGCCGGCCTGCATCAGGCCGGCCATATGGAGGCCGCGCTCAGGGCAGCTGAGCTGGCGACACAGCAGCACCCTGAAAACTTGGCAGCGTGGCATGCGCTTGCCGCTGCAAGCATGGCCCTGAAACTGCCTCGCAAAGCCTTGCAGGCATGCAATCGTGCGCTCGCACTGGATACGGAAAACCCGGACTCGCTGTTCAACACCGGCGCAGTCCTGAGGGCGCTGGGCGATCTGCCGGCCGCACTCCATTGCTACGAAAAGGCGATCAGTCTTGATCACACGCACTATGGCGCCCTGCGCAATCGGCCGTTGGTGCTGGCCGAGATGAATCGTGGCGAGGAAGCGCGGCTGGCAATGGCGGATGCTCTCGGCATGTACCCGGGGGATGCGTGGCTGCGCTTCAATGCGGGAGAACTGTCGATGGCGTTCGGTGAAGCCGCTGCCGCCGTGGATGCGTATGAGAAAGCGCTGGCTATCGATCCGGCCTTGCACCCTGCCCGTCATGCCTTGACCGCTGCGCTGGCCGCCCTGGCCGACAATCCGGGCGGCGCCGGGCAAGCGCCGGCTAACGCCGCACGTAACTGACGAAGTCGAATTCGAGTCCGGACTCGCTGCGGCGGCAGTCGCGATAGACCTGCTGCCATTCTTCCTGGGCGAAGGACGGGAAGGTCGTGTCGCCCTCGAACGCCTGGTGAATCTGCGTGAGCTCCATGCCATCGGCGTCGGCGATCGCCTGGCGATAGAGTTCGCCGCCGCCGATGATGAAGAATTTCTCGGCGTTCGGGCAGGCGCGGTGCGCGGTGGCAATCGAATCGAACACCTCGGCACCGGCGGCGACGTAATCGGGATTGCGGCTGATGACGATGTTGCGACGATTCGGCAGCGGCCGGAATCGTTCCGGCAGCGATTCCCAGGTACGCCGGCCCATGACGACGACATGACCGTTGGTGAGTTCGCGGAAATGTTTCAAATCCTCAGGCAGGTGCCAGGGCATGGCGCCCACGCCGTCGGCGCCGGTGTGGCCGATGACGCCGTTGGCGGCGACGCAGGCAATGAGGATGATTTGCGGATTGTGTTCGGACATGAGCTTGATCTTATAGCGAGCGGTACAGTTCGATGTATGCCTGGGCCGGCTGGTTCCAGCCGTTATCGGCGGCCATGCCGTTTTTCTGCAACTGGCGCCACAGGCGCGGCCGGGTCCACAGGTCGGCGGCGCGACGCACGGCGGCGAGCAGCGCCGCTGGTTCGGCGCGTTCGAACACGAAACCGTTGCCGTGCTCCTTGTCGGCTGCATCGATTACCGTGTCAGCCAGCCCGCCGGTGGCGCGTACGATCGGCGGCGTGCCGTAGCGCAGGCTGTACATTTGATTGAGGCCGCAGGGTTCGAAGCGCGACGGCATGAGGAAGGCGTCGATACCGGCTTCAATCAAATGGGCGAGGCCTTCGTCGAAACCGATCTGCACGGCGACCTGCCCCGGATGACGGAGCGCGAGTTCGCGGAACGCCTTTTCCAGCGCCGCGTCGCCGCTGCCCAGCACGGCCAGTTGCGCCGGCAGTTTGACCAGTTCGTCGGCGCAGGCGAGCAGCAGATCAAGCCCCTTCTGTCCGGACAGACGACTGACTACGCCGAACAGGGGCAGTTCGTCGGTCGCTTTCAAGCCCATGCGTCGCTGCAGGGCGCGCTTGTTGCCGTGCTTATTGCCGATAGTGGCGCTGGCGTAATGGGCAGCCAGATGTGGATCGATGGCGGGATTCCACTGCTCGGCGTCGATGCCGTTGAGGATACCGGTCAGCGATCCGCTGCGATAACGCAGCAGGCCGGCCATGCCCATGCCATCGGTGTCGGTCTGAATCTCGCGGGCGTAGGTCGGGCTGACCGTCGTGATGTGATCGGCATGCTGCAGACCGCCCTTGAGAAAGGACAGATGGCCGTAGTACTCGACGCCGTCGACGGCCCACGCCTGCGGTGGCAGGCCCAGCTCGCGCAGCGTGTGCGCGCCGAACAAGCCCTGGAAGGCGAGGTTGTGGATGGTCAGTACCGATTTGGCGAGCGGCTTCAGGTTGTAGCGCAGATAAGCCGGCGCCAGCGCCGTCTGCCAGTCGTGGCAATGCAGGATGTCGGGTACCCAGTCGAGCGGGGTGGAGGTACTCGACAACAAGGCGGCAACATAGGAAAGCAGGCCGAAACGGACCGCATTGTCGTGCCAGTCGCGCCCATCGGCACCCAGGTAGGGGTTGCCTTCACGCGCGTAACAGGCCATGCAGTCGAGCAGCAGCAGCGGCGTACCGTCGGGAGCAACAGCGCCGCGCAGCGCCGCACCGGGGAATACACCGGCTGCGGCGGGCAGCTCGGCAATCACGGGCGCATCCGGAAAGGCGCGCGCAATCGCCGGATACCACGGCACCAGCACATGTACATCGACGCCGGCGCGGCGCAATGCCGGCGGCAGGGCGG
>DATMTO010000150.1:0-8448 GCA_035564055.1 Rhodocyclaceae bacterium
CAGCCGCTCAGTAACCCGGAAGTTTTCCCGGTGACAATTTAGCGGGCTGCGCGTTTAGCTGCGCCCCAGCGATTCAAAGACGTGATCAATAAAGGCGCGTAACCGACCCAAGTGACGCAGGTCGCGATGGTAGCCAATGTAGACGTCTCGCCCGGGCGGCGCGGCGCCCAGGTCCAGGCGCTTGATCGCGGCAATGAGATCGCCAAGCAGGCAGGGCAGTACCGCCACGCCGGCACCGGCTGCGCATTGAATGGCCTGTGCATCGCGGCTGTTGCTGGCAAAGCCGATGCGGGCATTGGGCAGGACCTTGCGCAGCCATTTGGCATCCGGGATATCGGCAAAGGCTGCGTCCATGGTGATCAGCGTACAGCCCGAGCCATCACCTGGTTGGGGCGGCTCCAGGCCAGGGGCGCCATAGGCCGCATAGTCCATGTGCAGCAGCTTGCGCTGGATGACATCCGCTTCTTCAAAGGGCGTGATGCGAAACGCGATGTCGGCTTCACGTCGGGCGAGGCTGAAAGGGCGACTGTCGGTAATCAGCTCAATGCTGACTTCCGGATACTGCCGGCGGAACGAAGCTGCCAGGGGGCTAAGGATATGTGCGCCGAACCAATCGGAAGCGGCGACGCGCAGCGGGCCGGAGGGTACCGCGGTCTGCCCCGAGAGCTTGCGTTGGATGGCAAGCGTGGCTTCTTCCATTTGCTCGGCGTGAGCAAGAATGGCCTGACCTTCATCGGTCAGGATGAAACCTTCACTGGTGCGCTGGAATAGCGCGGCCCCAATCGCAGCCTCCAGCGCGCGCAGGCGACGGCCCATGGTGGGTTGGGTTTGCCCGGCAAGGCGTGCGGCGCCGCCCAGCGTGCCGCTGCGGGCGATAGCGAGAAAGATGCGCAGGTCGCTCCATTCCATGGTGTTTCCTTGTCCGTGCATTTATGCATGGAAATTATACAAATATGTAAATTTACATGCATTTATGAATTGACAACAATGGCCTTGTCAGCGTTTTTCTTCAACTTCTTCGAGGGCTTTGTCATGAACGCAAACCTATCCAAGGCGGCCGTTGTCATTCCTACCCACATGAACGCCTTGTTCATTGATTCGGCGGGTGGGCCGTTTGTTACCCGACAAGTCGCCATCCCCCAACCCGCTGCCGGGGAAGTGCTGGTCAAGATTGCGGCCAGCGGTATCAACCCGCTCGACACCAAGATTCGTGCAGGCAAGGGTGGGCATGCGCGCCATCCTTTACCGGCCGTGCTGGGCATGGATCTCGCCGGCACCGTGGTGGCGACGGGGAGTGCGGTAACGCGCCTGCGCGTCGGCGATGAAGTGTTCGGCATGACCGGTGGCGTTGGCGGGGTACAAGGTTCTCTCGCCGAATATGCGGCCGTGGACGCACGCTTGCTGGCGCTCAAGCCGGCAAGCTTGTCCATGCGCGAGGCCGCTGCGCTGCCGCTGATCTTTATCACTGCATGGGAAGGCTTGGTTGACCGTGCCGATATGAGCCGGGGCGATAAGGTGTTGATACACGGCGGTGTGGGCGGCATCGGTCACATCGCAGTTCAAGTTGCGCGCTCATTGGGTGCCAAGGTGTATGCCACCGCATCCACCGCAGATCTGGACACCGTGGCCGCGCTGGGTGCCACGCCGATCGACCGTGCCCAGCCGGTCGAGGACTATGTCGCTGCCCATACGGATGGAGAGGGCTTCGATGTGGTGTACGACACAGTGGGCGGCGCGGTACTGGATGCGTCGTTTGCCGCGGCGCGAGTCTATCGCGGCCACGTGGTGAGCGCCCTGGGCTGGGGCTCGCATGCGCTGGCGCCTTTGTCTTTTCGTGGTGCGACGTATTCCGGCGTTTTCACCCTGCTGCCCTTGCTGACGGGCAAGGGACGGGAGCACCACGGTGAAATTCTGGAGCAGGCGGCGTTTCTTTCGACGCAGGGCGTGCTTAAGGTGCGCCTCAACCCTCAACGCTTCGGCTTGGCAGATATCGAGACCGCCCACGCCTTGGTGGCCGAGGGACGGTCGAAAGGAAAGGTTGTGCTTGAGCTGGGCTAGGGTACGTGGCTCAGCTTCCGCGCCGCGCCGCCTCGATCTTTGCAATATCAATCTTGCCCATGGTCATCATCGCCTGGAATGCGCGCTTGGCGGCGGTGCGGTCGGGGTCGGTGTAGGCGGTCGTGAGTGCGCGCGGCGTGATCTGCCATGAGATGCCCCATTTGTCCTGGCACCAGCCGCAATCGTTTGCGTGGCCGCCATTGCTGACGATGGCGTTCCACAGGCGGTCGGTTTCGTCCTGGTCATCGGTGGCGATCTGGAAGGAGAAGGCGATGTTGTGCTGGACGCCGGGGCCGCCATTCAAGCCGATGCAGGGAATGCCGGCCACAGTGAATTCGACCACCAGCACATCGCCTTCCTTGCCGGCCGGGTAGTCGCTGGGGGCTTTGTGCACGGCGCCGACCTTACTGTCCGGAAACGTCTTGGCGTAGAACTGCGCGGCCTCTAACGCTTCGTTATTGAACCAGACGCAGACGGTGTTCTTGGGCTGCATGGCAATCTCCACTGGAAGGCAAAGGTCTATTAAAGCAGGGATGCTTGCGGGATGCTTTGTAATCCTTGCAACAGTTCCGTAGCCGGCTGCTTTTGCGGCTCGGTTATAGTGGGCAGCTTCGCGTCATGCTCGCCCCAACGTAGCGACACACACATGAACCCTGCAAGCAATTCCGCTTCCGCGTCCACGCTGTTCTCTCCGTACCAGAAGACGGCCGTCGGCATGCTGGCCTTTCTGCAGTTCGCGGTGATTCTCGACTTCATGCTGATGTCGCCACTGGGCGCGGTAATCATGCCGGCGATGCATATTTCGCCGTCGCAATTCGGCCTCGTCGTCTCGGCCTATGCTTTCAGTGCCGGCGCATCGGGCCTGCTCACGGCGGGGTTTGCCGATCGGTTTGACCGCAAGAAGCTGCTGCTGTTCTTCTACACCGGCTTCATTCTCGGCACCTTGTGGTGCGGCCTGGCGCAAAGTTTCGAGAGCCTGTTGCTGGCGCGCATCGTCACCGGCCTGTTCGGGGGCGTGATCGGCTCCATCGTGCTGGCGATCACCACCGATCTGTTTCCGCTGCACATGCGCGGCCGCGTGATGGGCATCATCCAGACGGCCTTTGCCGCCAGCCAGGTGCTGGGCATTCCGGCCGGCCTGTACCTTTCGAACAACTGGAACTGGCATGTGCCCTTCCTGGCGATGGCGGCGCTCGGCCTCGTCGGCGGCCTGCTGGTGGCGTGGAAGATGCAGCCGGTGGCCGAGCATCTGAAAATCCCGCAGGAGCACAGCGCCTTTCTGCACCTGTTCCATACCGTGACTGACGCGCGCTATCTGGTCGCCTTTGCAGCCGTGACTTTGCTGGCGACCGGCGGCTTCATGCTGATGCCGTTCAGCAGCGCCTATCTGGTGGCGAATCTGGGCATCGACCTGCATCACCTGCCGACGGTCTATCTCATCACCGGCCTCGCCACCATCTTCGTCGGACCCATGATCGGCAGGATGGCCGACAAGGTGGGCAAGTTTCCCGTGTTCGTGTTTGGTACCGCCTTGTCCATCGTCATGGTGCTGATCTACACGCATCTCGGCGTTACGCCGCTGGCGGCGGTGGTGCTGGTGAATGTGGTCCTGTTCACGGGCATCTTCTCGCGCATGATTCCCTTCCAGGCGCTGTCTTCGGCAGTGCCGGATGTTAACCAGCGCGGCGCCTACAATGCCATCAGCGCGTCGATCCAGCAGTTGTCCGGCGGCCTGGCTTCGGTGATTGCCGGACACATTGTCGAGATCGGGGCGGACGGCAAGCTGCATAACTTCGACGTGATCGGCTATGTGGTGGTCGGCACGTCTCTGGTCTGCCTGTTCCTGGTCTGGCGTCTCGATCAGAGCGTGCGTCTGCGTACCACGATGGCGGGCTTGTTGTAGCCGTCTGGGCGGCTGAAGCGAGGGCGATAACGCGCCTCGGTCGCACGCTGTACTCCTCGCCGCAGCGATACAGTTCCTCGGCCGCTGTATTGGTCGAACGTGGACGATGTGAGCGATAAATGAGCCCTGACGCGGAGGGCTCATGAATAAGACTAGACAGGCGTGGTGGAACGGCTTGGCGGGCGTGCTGATCTTCAGCGGATCGCTGCCGGCAACCCGTGCAGCAGTGCTTGATTTCGATCCCGTGTTCCTCACGCTGGCCCGCGGCGCCATCGCCGGCCTGCTGGCGCTGGGTGTTCTGATGCTGAGCAAGCAGCGTTTGCCGGCGCGTGCACATTGGCCTGCGTTCGCGGTGGTGGCCTTCTGTGTAGTGGTGGCGTTTCCGCTATTGACGGCATGTGCCTTGCAGCACATCAACTCGGCGCATTCGATAGTCTTTATCGGCCTGCTGCCGCTGGCGACGGCGGCGTGTGCCGTGCTGCATGGCGAACGGCCGTCGCGCGCCTTCTGGTTTTTTTCCGGCCTGGGCAGCGCAATGGTGGTGGGCTTCGCCGCAACGCGCGGTGTTGCCATCGCGCCGCTGGGCAATGCCTTGATGCTGGTGGCCGTGCTGCTGGGCGGAGTGGGTTATGCCGAGGGCGCCGGGCTTTCGCGCACCTTCGGCGGCTGGCAGGTGATCTCGTGGGCACTGGTGCTGGCCTTGCCGCTGATGCTGCCGCTGAGTCTGATGTTGCGCCCGGTTTCATTCACGCATATCGGCCTGCCGGCCTGGGTGGGGCTGGCTTATGTCTCCGTGTTCAGCATGCTGATCGGCTTTGTATTCTGGTATCGCGGATTGGCGCTAGGCGGCACCGCAGCGGTGGGGCAGCTGCAGCTGCTGCAACCGTTCTTCGGCTTGATGCTGGCGGCGGTGTTTCTGCATGAGCAGGTGTCGCTGCTGATGCTGCTGGTGACCGTGGGCGTGATCGCTTGCGTGGCGGGAGCGAAGCGGTTTTCGGCGTGAGGCGTCGTCCTAGCGACAGTTTTGAAACACTCGTTAAGCTGCTGCAGCAAGGGTAAGAAACTTTTGCGCCGAGTCCGCGCGCGTGGCGTGGCGCGTAAAGTCGGGCCTTCATTTTTCTGCCCGATTTTGCATCATGCTTGCGCACCGTCGTCCCTATCTGCTGTTTACCCTGGCGTGTTTCCTGTTGCTACTGCTGGCCGCCGAGCCTTCGCTGGCGCAGATGGGCGGTGGTCTGAATATCGGCGGTATGGGTGGCCCCGGTGATAGGGGCGCTCATCGCGACAGTCGCAGCGACACGCGCGAACAGGTCGCCGACGATCACAATCCGCGCGACAACGCACAGCGCAAGTTTGCCGAGCTGGAGGCGCGGCTGGCGCTTACCGAGACACAGCGTCCGTACTGGCTGCGTTATGGCGATCGTGTGAGCGCGCTCAACGGCGATCTGGCGCGCAATCCGGGTGGCAAGGTCACGGCCAATGACAATGCCGTGCAGCAGATCGAACGCAAGGCCGATTTCCTGCGCAACCGGCTGGCGGCGCTTGAGGAGATTGCCGACGCGGCGCGGGCGCTCTATCAGGTGCTCGATCCGGTCCAGAAAAAGGCGGCCGATGCGCTACTGGCACAAACGATTCCTGGTCTATTCGACAACTTCCAGGGCGGAACTCCACCCGACAACGATGGCCGTCGCCCGCTACGCTGCAGCAATGAAGGTGGCGCGTCGCCGCAGATGCCGAGCCGCTAGCGGGCGACTGAGTTGGAGGGAATGGCCTATCCGTGGTCCTGGCTTGCGGAGATGATGTTTACCGCGGACGTGGAGCACTGTTGCCTTTCTACCCTATGTGCGTTTTCGCACAGACCGACGGTGCTTGGGCACTCACACTCCTCGAGGATCGTTCCCGCCTGTGGCGGCAGCGGATTTTTTTGCCAACCTCGAGGACGCGAAACAATGAACAAGACACACTCCCGCTTTGCCCTTAATTGCCTTGCCATCATCGCCGTGTCGGCATCCCTTTTTGCCTGCAGCAAGCATGACGAGAACGTCGTTCCGGTGGTCGAGGACAGTGTGCTGACCTCCAATGTCAAGGCGGCGCTGGCGGCTGATCCGGAAACCAAGAACATCAATCTGACTGTGGCTGCGCACTCGGGTGTGGTGGAGCTGAGTGGTGGCTTCGATTCTTATCCGCAGCTTGATCGTGCACTGACGGTGACGCGCGGCGTGACCGGCGTCAAGAGCGTGGATGACAAGACGGTGAAGCGGGAAGGTACAGCGGCCGCGGCTCCTGCTGCTGTACCTGCAGCAGCACCGGCGACGGATCTGCCAGCCGCGCCAGTAACAGCCAAGTAATTTTTGCGTAGCAACGCGACGGCGGCGGTTGATGTATGTCCGCCGCCGTTTTTCTTTGAGCTGACTGCTATGTGCGTGGTAAGGTGTGGGGTCGCCTGATAGCAGGCCGCCCCACACCCTGCGAGGAAAGGCTAATGCCGTGCCGGTTTCTCCCAGCCCCTTGCAGAATCGCATACTTGCGGCCTTGTCGCCGCTCGATCAGTCGTATCTGTTCCCCGGTCTTGAGCGCGTAGCAATGCCTGCGGGCTGGGTAGTGTGCGAACCGGGCAGTAATTTCGATGCCCTTTATTTTCCGACCTCCGGCGTCGTGTCGCTGCTGCATATGATGGAAAACGGCAGCGCCGCGGAAGCGGCGGTGGTCGGCAACGACGGCATGGTTGGTATTTCGCTGCTCATGGGCGGACAGAGCACGACCAGTTGCGCCATCGTACAGCACGCCGGACATGCGTATCGACTCAAGCCACGTGAGGTCCGGGCCGAGTTTGCGCTGGGCGGTCGTTTGCAGCATCTGGCGCTGCATTATGCGCAATCCCTGCTGACGCAGATGGCGCAGACTACCGTGTGCTGCCGCCATCACCGGCTGGACCAACAGCTCTGCCGCTGGCTGTTGCTGCGCCTGGATCTGCTGGCGGATGAGGATCTACTGATGACGCAGGAGCAGATCGCCAACACGATGGGCGTGCGCCGTGAAGCCGTCACCGAAGCTGCGGGGCGTTTGCAGAATGAAGGTCTGATTCAGTACAGCCGCGGCCGCATCGGTCTACTCGACCGCGCAGGACTGGAACTGCGCGTGTGCGAATGTTATGACGTGGTACGCCAGGAATACCGGCGCCTGTTGCCCGATCCGACGTAGTTCCGCACCCGAACAAGCAAGGCTTGCTTCGCGACGATTGTGCTATTCGACGTCTACCGTACGCAACAGTCTTTGTGCTTCCGCTTCCAGCGCCACCGCATTCGGATTGAACGCAAACGACAGCGCCTTGGGCAGATTTGGATACAGCCCGTGGCTGCTGCTCTTGTACGCCGGGTCGTAGTGGCGTTCGATGAGTTCGCGGAAGAGTTCGGGCTTTTGTCCGGCAGCTATCATTTCCAGCCAGTGAGTGACGGTCTGCTTGCCGAGCAGGGGGGTGAGGCGCGTGAGCTGTTCCTTGAACTGCTCGGGCGCGTCGAACAGCGCTGCGTAGTCTTCGCAGAGGAATTCGACGCGGTCGTCGAGACTGGCTTCGACGCGAATGCAGGGGGCGGCGGACATGGCCTGCATCAGTGTGGCGGGGAGCTGGAGCTGGCCGATCTTCTTGCTTTCTGCTTCGACAAAGACAGGCTGCGCCGGATCAAGCTGGCTGAAGGCGGCAAGCAACTGGCTGTCGAACGTTTTCTGGCTGGGTTGCGCTTGGCCGGGCAGCGCGCCGAGCAGGGAGCCGCGATGCCTGGCGATACCTTCGAGATCGAGCACCTGGGCGCCGACGCGGCCCAGCGCCTGCAAGAGGCGCGTCTTGCCGCTGCCGGTGAGGCCGGCGATGACGTGATACTGGAAGCGGCGGGGTTGGGCGGCGAGTTGTTCGAGTACATGATGGCGATAGACCTTGTAGCCGCCTTCGAGCTGCCTTGCCTTCCAGCCAATGAGGTTGAACCAAGCGGTCATCGAGCCGGAACGTTTGCCACCGCGCCAGCAGTAGATCATGGGGCGCCAGTTGCGCGGCCGATCAGCGAAGGTGGTTTGCAGGTGGTGCGCAATGTTCTGCGCCACCAGTGCCGCACCGTAGCGCGTGGCCTCGAAGGGATTCTGCTTGTACATCGTGCCGACCACGACCCGCTCTTCATTGCTGAGCACCGGCGCGTTGATGGCGCCGGGGACATGGTCGTCGGCGAACTCAAGCGGCGTGCGCACGTCGATGACTTCATCGAAGTGGGCGAGTTCGGCCAGCGAGGCGAGGGTGTTGGGTTGAAAGCTCACACGGAATTTGGAAGGGCGGTGGTCGGAGCGGAATCAAAAGCGGCGCTATTCAGGTCGCGCGCGGCTGGATTTGTCCGCGCCGGATTATCCCATTTATCGGCACGGGCTTGCCCGGCGGATCGCGGGTGTTCAGCTGCACGGATGACGGGTGTATTTGTGCATGACCGGCATGGGTCGCGGGTCTT
>DATMTO010000151.1:0-6300 GCA_035564055.1 Rhodocyclaceae bacterium
ATGCCGTGACGCTGTGCAGTACAGCACCCACCCAGCCCTTGCCGAGCGAAGCGACGGTGGCACGCCAGGCCTGGCTGGATGCCGGCGGCAAGATTCTCGCCGCCCTGCCCGCCACACTCGACCATGACCTCATCATCGACGGCCTGTTCGGCGTCGGCCTCAGCCGTCCGATCGAAGGCCTCGCTGCCGAGTGGATCGAACAAGTCAATCAGACGCACGCCCCGCTGCTGGCACTGGACATTCCGAGCGGCCTCGACGCCGACAGCGGCGCCGCCCTGGTGCCGTGCGTACGCGCCACGCACACCATCACTTTCCTGGCCGCCAAGCCGGGCCTCTACATGCAGGACGGTCGCGATCATGCCGGTGAAGTCCGCTATGCCGCGCTCGGCATCGACCCGCGCGAAGAAACCGATGGCCAGGGCCGCCTCATCTCCACAGCCGACTTCGAGTCCGCCCTGAAACCGCGCCGGCACAACAGCCACAAGGGCAGTAACGGCAGCGCCGCCATCATCGGCAGTGCGCCGGGCATGGCCGGTGCAGCGCTGCTTGCCGGCCGCGCCGCGCTGCACTTGGGCGCCGGGCGCGTCTATCTCGGCATGCTGGAAAAGATCGCCGTCGACTACGGCCAGCCCGAGCTCATGCTGCGCGAAGTGGCCGACGCAATCGAACTAGGCACCACGATTGGCATCGGCCCCGGCCTCGGCCAAAGCGAAGGCGCGCTGACCGCGCTAAAGCTCGCCATCAAGGCCGACAAGCCGCTCGCCATCGATGCCGACGCACTTAATCTGATCGCTACGCACCCGGTGCTAGTGACGCACATTGCGCGCCGCAACGCTCCCACGCTGCTCACACCGCATCCAACCGAGGCCGCGCGCCTGCTTGGCTGCAGCACGGCCGCCATCCAGCGCGACCGTATCGGCAACGCTCAGGTGCTGGCGCAGCGCTTCAATGCCGCCGTGGTGCTCAAGGGCAGCGGCAGCGTGATCGCATTGCAGAACGGCCATTGGTACATCAACGGCAGCGGCAATGGCGGACTCGGCACCGCCGGCACCGGCGACGCCCTGCTCGGTTTCATCACCGCCCTGCTGGCGCAGGGCAACGATGCAGCAACATCTCTGCTCGCCGCCGTCCACCTGCACGGTGCTGCCGCCGATCTGCTAGTGGAAACCGGCACCGGCCCGGTCGGCCTCACCGCCGGCGAGCTGATCGCGCCAGCCCGCGACATCTGGAACGACTGGATCGTCGACCAGCTCGCATGAGCGCTCCGCAGAACATCCTGCGCGGCATCGTGCTGATGCTGTGCGCCGTGCTTTTCTTCGCCTCCATGGACGCCACCGCCAAATGGCTGGCCGTCAAATATCCGGTGCCGATGCTGGTATGGGCGCGCTATCTCGTGCACTGCCTGCTGATGCTGATCTTCCTGTTGCCTTCGCACGGCCGTCGGCTCTGGTACACCACCCGGCCGCTCATGCAGATCATCCGTGCGCTGATGCTGCTCAGCATCACGGCTTTCACCATGTTCGCTTTCCGGTTGTTGCCACTCACCGTCGTCACCGCCATTGCCTTTCTCGCGCCCTTGCTGGTCGGCCTACTGGCCGGCCCGATACTCGGTGAAAAGGTCGGGCGTATCCAGTCGATTGCGCTGCTCATGGGTCTCGCCGGCGTCGTGCTGATCGCCCGTCCGGGCGGCGAGGTGTCGCTGGCGGGCGTGCTGCTCGCCGGCACTGGTGCCCTGTGCTACACCGTCTATCAGCTGATGACGCGCATGCTCGCGCCCTACGAGAGTTCCGTCTCGATGCTGTTCTTCACCGCACTGATTGGCGCGATCGTGATGACGGCGCTGCTGCCCTGGATCTGGACCGACATCCATCCCGACGCCTTCGATACCTTCCTGATCTGCATGCTGGGCGTGCTCGGCGGCAGCGGCCATTACCTGCTGATCCGCGCCTTCCGCATCACGCCAGCGACGACGCTGGCGCCCTTCCTCTATGCGCAGATGGTCTGGGCCGGCCTGCTCGACCTGCTTGTCTTCCAGCATGTGCCGGACGGCCCGACCTGGATGGGCATCGCGCTCATCATCGCCGCCGGTCTTGGCGTGGTGATCAGGGAGCGGCTTGCGGCGCAAGACAGGGCGAGCTGATCCGGGCTAGACCAGCTCAATGCACGGCCTGCCCGGTACCACCCGGCGGATAGATCATATTGAGCGCAATACTGCGTCCGTCGGCCTGGACGATGCGCACATGGCCGCGATTGAACTCGCGCGCGTGATGCAGCCCGCATGAGTGCGCGATCATGTCGATCTCGCGGTTCATGTTGCGCGCGTAGTTGGCGACGCGCAGGTATTTTTCTTCCACCACCAGGCCGCGTTGCAGCTTCTCGTTGTGCGTCGTCACCCCGGTCGGACAGGTGTTGGTGTGGCAACGCAAGGCCTGAATACAGCCAAGCGAGAACATGAAGCCGCGCGCCGAGTTCACGAAATCCGCGCCGCAGGCCAGCGCCCAGGCGGCACGGGCTGAGGTCACCAGCTTGCCAGCGGCGATCACCTTGACCCGCTCGCGCAAGCCCGCCTCGATCAGCGCATCCACCACACGCGGCAAGGCTTCATCAATGGACAGCGACATGTGGTCGGCCAGCGCCTGCGGCGCCGCCCCCGAACCGCCCTCGCCGCCGTCGACGGCAATGAAGTCGGGCGCACTGTGCACGCCGCGGGTCAGGATGCCTTCGCACAACAGGTGCATGAACTCCCAACCACCGATGGCGGTCTTGATGCCGACCGGCTTGCCCGTCACATTGCGCACCTCTTCGATCATGTCCAGCAATTGATCGACATTGCCGGCCTCCGGGTGGCGATTCGGCGAGATCGAATCCACACCGACCGGGATGCCGCGAATGGCGGCGATCTCAGGCGTCACCTTGCTGCCCGGCAGCACCCCGCCCTTGCCGGGCTTGGCGCCCTGCGACAGTTTGATCTCGAACGCACGCACGTTCTCGTGCGCCGCCAGCAGACGCAGACGCTCGTGCGAGAGCTTGCCGGCCTCGTCGCGCACGCCATACTTGGCCGTGCCGATCTGCATGATTATGTCGCAACCCCCTTCGAGGTGAAACGGACTCAGGCCACCTTCGCCGGTGTCCATCCAGCACCCTGCCTCCGCCGCGCCGCGCGATAACGCCAGCACTGCCGGCTTCGAGATCGCGCCGAAACTCATGCCGCTGATATTGATGATGGAACGTGCCGTGAACGGTTTGTCGCAATAACCTTCGCCGATCACCAGCGGCGGCGTCGGCAGCTTGTCTTCCTCCAGCACCGCAAAGGGCGCATTGACGAAGAGGATCGCGCCGGGCTCGTGGATGTTGTAGGTGGAGCCGAAGCCGAGCATGCCGCCTTCGTTCTTGGCGAGCCGATAGACCCAGCCGCGCGTGGCACGATTGAAGGGCATCTCGTCGCGATCGCCGAGAAAGAAATACTGGCGGAAGTATTCGCCGAGCTGTTCAAAGAAGTAGCGCAGATGCCCGATGATCGGATAATTGCGCAGGATCGCATGCTGCTTCTGGGTGATGTCCTTGACGTAGAAATACACCAGCGCGGCGAGTACCAACATCACGACCAGCACGCCAAGGCCGGCCTGCACTATGCTCATCATCTTCTTGTGGCTCCCCCGGACAGCCCGATCAGACCAAGACGGAATGAATCTGCGGCCGCATGACGGAGTAAAATCTCCGTCGTTCTCTTAACGGCAACTTATCATGGATTTCAACATACAGCTCGGCGCAGAAGTCGAACGTAATGTGCTCATGGCGCTGGCCGAAGACATCGGCAGCGGCGACCTGACGGCCCTGCTGACGCCATCGCGCCAGGCCCGCGGCATCGTCATCACGCGCGAAGACGCCGTGCTTTGCGGCACCGCCTGGTTCGACGCCTGTTTCCGCCGCCTCGACCCCAACTCGAAAATCACCTGGGCGGCGCAGGACGGCGACCTCATCACTGCCGGCCAGACGCTCTGCGAAATCCAGGCCGATACCCGCGCGCTGCTTACCGCCGAGCGTGCCGCGCTGAACTTCCTGCAGCTGCTCTCGGGCACCGCCACCACGACCCGCGTCTTCGTCGGCCTCGTCTCGCATACCGACGCGCGCATCGTCGACACCCGCAAGACTCTGCCCGGCCTGCGCCTGGCGCAGAAGTACGCAGTGCACTGCGGCGGCGGTTACAACCATCGCATCGGTCTCTACGACGGCATCCTGATCAAGGAAAACCACATCATCGCCGCCGGCGGCATCAGCAAGGCCTACGCTCAGGCCAAGCAGCTCGTGCACGGCGAGGTCTTCATCCAGGTTGAGGTCGAAACGCTGGCCGAGCTTGAGGAAGCACTGGGCTGCGGCGCCAAGATGATTCTGCTCGACAACATGACGCTGGAGCAGATGCGCGAAGCCGTCATCATCAACAAGGGTCGTGCCAAACTCGAAGCCAGCGGCGGTGTAAGCCTTGAGACCGTGCGCGGCATCGCCGAGACCGGCGTGGATCGCATCTCGATCGGCTCGCTGACCAAGGATGTGCGCGCGATTGATCTATCGCTACGTCACATCGAAAGCTGAACCTTCTGCGCGCCTGTCCTGCGTGAGGAAGGCGCGCCCCCCACTCCCTCAGGGAATCAGCACCGCCGCGCCGTTGAAGGCGCCATTGCGCAAGTCGTCAAGGGCGCGATTGGCCTCGGCGAGAGGATAGGTATTCACCTCCACATGCAGCGTCATCTTGGCGGCCAGCGCAAGGAACTCAATGCCGTCGGCACGCGTCAGATTCGCCACCGAGAGCAGGGAACGCTCTTCCCACAGATCGGCATAGGGAAAAGAGGGAATGTCGCTCATGTGGATGCCGGCGCAAACAACGCGACCGCCTTTCTTCACCTGGCGTAGCGCATGCGGGACCAGCGCGCCGACCGGTGCAAAAATGATGGCGGCATCGCAAGGCAGCGGTGCGGTCTCGCTCGTATCGCCGGTCCACGCGGCGCCGAGATTGCGGGCAAAAAGCTGGCTTTCAACATCGCCGGGACGTGCATAGGCGACGAAGCGGCCGCCCTGGTGGCGAATCACCTGCGCCAGAATGTGCGCGGCCGCGCCGAAGCCATACAGCGCAATATCCTGGCGGCCACCGCCGGCCAGGCGCAAGGCGCGATAACCGATCAGGCCGGCGCACAGTAGCGGCGCCAGCGGTGCCGCCTCTCCGAATTCAGGCAAGGGAAAGCAGTAGCGGGCGTCCGCGACCGCATACTCGGCAAAACCGCCGTCGATATGGCAACCGGTGAAACGCGCCGAATCGCAAAGATTCTCGCGCGCATGCAGGCAGCTCGGGCAATGGCCGCAGGTCTGCCCCAGCCAGGGCACGCCCACTCGCTGGCCGGGCGTTAGGCCGAAGATGCCGGTTCCCTCGCCCAGAGCCGCGATGCGGCCGACGATCTGGTGGCCGGGAATACGCGGCAGCGAATAGTCGGGTAGCTCGCCGTCGATCAGATGCAGGTCGGTACGACAAACCCCGCAGGCCTCGACCCGCAACAGAATCTGCCCGCTACCGGCATTCGGCTTGGGCAGATCCACCAGCCGCAACGGTTCGCCCACGCGCTCAAGCAGCGCGGCCCGCATTTGACTCAGGCCGGCGTCAGCACGCGATCCGAAAGCTGGCGGATCGCCGGCAAGACCGATACGGGTGCAGGCCGGCGTGGCGCCATGCCGGGTTCGCCGGCCGCACCGAGATGCCGGGCCGTGTCGTACAACATCTCGACCATGCCGCGATGCTCATACGGCCCCACCAACTCAGCCTTGCCGAAATTGCGCTGGCCGCCCTGATGCACCGCCAGATAAAACCCCGCCCCCAATGGCCTACGCCCATCGAAGACATGCAAATCGTAGGCGGAATCAATCAAAGTGCAGTCCTCCAGCACCAAGACGATCTCCACCCATTCCCTGTCCAGCTCGCGCTCGTTGTCCATGCCCGCCTCCTCCGCCTCGTCCCACTGCTATTTATAGTCCTGGGGGCGATTAAGGCCTTGATATGGATCAAGCGATTAGGAAAGCCCTTCACTCCCGCCTGCCGATTTAGCCAAAGCGGGAAAAATCACCCGGCGCTGGCGGCACCTGCGCGATTTCTGCTAGAATCGCGCCTCTTTCCGGAGAGGTGGATGAGCGGTTTAAGTCGCACGCCTGGAAAGCGTGTTTGGGATAACATCCCAACGCGGGTTCGAATCCCGCCCTCTCCGCCAAGTAAAACAGCCACCCCGCTTTTTCAGTTGGGTGGCTTTTTTATTTGGTGCG
>DATMTO010000152.1:0-15962 GCA_035564055.1 Rhodocyclaceae bacterium
AAATGGCACAAGGCCACAAAAAAACACAACAAAAGCTGCGTAGCGCGAGTGTGGGCTGGAATTGTTGCAGCCAAATTATTAGCACTCATTGCTAACGAGTGCTAATGGTAGGGCCTGGCACCGGGTTTTTCAAGAGCCTGCGCAAGAATCTCGACACGCGCCGCCGCTGCCCGAAAAACCCTTCCTTGTCAGCCACTTGCAAGCCACCGAGACCAATGTCGCCACACACCGACAAAAAAAACCAAATGTAATCAATGGGCTGGAAGTGAAAAAGGGATCAGCGTCGCCGTGCCGCGACAATTTGAAAACATTACGGCGCTATCAATTTGACGTAAGCCCATGTTTTTGAACAAAACACGCAGCTGGCAACCTTCTTGCAAAGAGTAGGCAGCCGGCCATGCCGGATTTGTCCTATCAGCAAGGAGCCCATATGTCTTTAAAAGAATTTAGCGTCCGATGCAGCGCTATCACCCATATCACCGCCCGCGCCTACGGCATTGCCCAGGCCATCGGCCCCAAGCTCCCGACCTCGGTCTCACGCCCGCAGACCGACGACAGACAGTCAGAACGGCGCACCGGCTTCAACCTGAACCGGCTCGCCCTAGCCCAACGCGCCTGACCTGCGCTACCCCACCGTTTGTTTTTTCCTTACCTACAGGAGTGCAACCATGTCTGCCAGCCCGTTTATGACTTCCGCCCATCAATGGTCTTATTCCAGTGTGCGCCCGGACCAACCGGCGCCCTTGGCGCATGCCGAAGAGGACAACACCCGGCTCAGCGAACGCGAGCATGAAATCATGCATTGGGTCGGCCACGGCAAGACCAATCTGGAGATCGGCATGATCCTCGGTATCAGCCAGTTCACCGTCAAGAACCACCTGCAGCGGATCTTCCGCAAGATCGATGTGCGCAATCGCGCCCAGGCAATCACGCGCATCCTGGAACTGAACAAGGCCACTCAGTTCCAGTAGTCGGCACTACTGCTTGTAGCCTGAAACCGCATCCATCAACTGCTTGCGCAGATCATCTGTCGGCTGGCCGTTGGCCTTGGCGACACGGATACGCGCAAGCAGGACCTGGATTTCGTCCTGCCTGGCCTCGCCGCCCTGCTTGGCGGTGGTAGGCGCCGGCGGCGCCTGAAGCGCAGGCTTGGCCGGCGTTGCACCATAGACGATCTCGGCCTTTTCTCCGCCACCTTGTCGTTGCGCCGTGATCACGATGCCCTTCACGGCCCCGGCATCCTTCTTTTCCGTCTCGGCCAGGGCACGCTTGTTTTCCTCGCGCTGACGCACCAGCACCGTGGCCAACTGCTTGCGCAAGCCGGCGGTCGGCAGGTTCTGCCCTTCGGCCTGGCGGATGCGGCGCAGCAAGTCTTCGATCTGCTGGGGTGCCGCAATCGATCGCACCGGCTGCGGAATCTGTGCCGGCTGGGTACGCACCGCGTTGGCAAACGCCTCGGGAGAACTGACCAGCTTGGCAATGCTCACGTTGCCTTGGCGCATGGCCCACACCAGCGGTGTTTCGCCAAGGTCGTTGGTGAGGGTGGGATCGGCACCGGCCTTGACCAGATCTTCGGCAATGACCTCACGCCCTTCCCGCGCCGCCAGCATCAGCGACGTGGCCAGATTCGGCGCGCGCGCATTGACGTTCGCACCGCGACTGATGAGGTATTGGGCAAGCTCACGGTGGCCATTGAATACCGCGTAATGCAGCGCGCTCCATTCGTTGCCGCGCCGCTCCAGCGGGGCGCCATGGTCGAGCAGCCATTTCACGGCGTCGAGATTGCCCTTGAAGGCGGCCAGCTGCAACGCCTGTTCGCCGTTCTTGTTGGTCGCGTCCAGACGCGCACCACGCTGAAGGAAAAGCTCCATCATGGGCACGTTGCCTTCCCAGGCGGCAATCATGAGGCCGGTACCGACGCGATCACCGACAAAGTCGACAGGCAGGCCCTCATCCAGCCAGCGCCGTGCCTGATCGACGTCGCCACGCTCGATGGCGAGGCCGAAGGTCACCGGCGAAACGTTCGGTGCAGCCAGCGCTGTCAGCGAAGCCGCAGCCCCCAGTCCGAGCATAAAAAGGCGAGTACGCCAAGAGTTCTTCACTTTCAATCCCCTACAGTCTGTAGCGCCTTATAGCAGAATGCGAACTCACCGCATAAGTCATTGATGTCTCATGGCGCACGCCGCCCCCATGCCGCCCTCTTCCGCTCGCATTTGCCTTGCACTGGCAGTTTCCGCCGTGCTGCATCTCGTCTTGCTGGCAGGGCACCTGCCGAAGCCGGCTCCCGCCCAACCGGTACGACTGGAGGCGCGCCTGGTGGTTCCGGAGACCAAGGCAGAACCCGTTCCGCCGGCCCCCGATATTTTCGAGAAAAACACCCTGGCCACAGAGCCAGCCGCGCCGCCGCCCGCGCCCAAACCCGCGACAGCCAAACCCTCCCGCCTCAAGGCTGCAGACGAACAACGCGCCTTGCGCAAACTGTCGGAACATATCCTGTACCCGCAAACCGCCGTCGATGCGGGTCACGAGGGCACCGTGCATCTCATGCTCAAGCTCGACGCCGGCGGCGTCATTCTGCAAGCCAGCATTGCCGCCAGCAGCGGCTACCCCGAACTCGACCATGCTGCCCTGCAGTCCGCCTTGCGCGCCGGCCGGATCAATACCGGCGGCCGTACCGAAGTCATTCTGCCGATCACTTTCCGCCTGCAATGAAAACATTCGCCCTCGTCCTGTTCCTCGCCTTCATATCGCCGACATGGGCCATTGAATCGCTGCCCGCGCGGGTCGCCCAATCGCTCAAGGGCGCTGGCATTCCGCCGTCCAACGTTGCCATAGTGGTCCAGGAGGCCGGCGCCAAGCGCCCCTGGCTGCAACATCACGGCGAGGTGGCGATGAATCCAGCCTCGGTCATGAAGCTCGTCACCACGTACGCCGGCCTCGACATTCTCGGCCCGGCCTACAGCTGGCAAACCGGCATCTACACGACAGTGCCACTGGTGGACGGCGTGCTCAATGGCGACCTCTATCTCAAGGGCAGCGGCGACCCGCGCCTGACCTTTGAACAGTTCTGGCTGCTGCTGCGTCAACTGCGCAGCGCCGGCCTGCGCGAAATCAAGGGTCGGCTGGTGCTTGATCGCAGCGCCTTCACGCTGACGCCCACCGACGCCAACACGGTCGTCAATGGCGGCGGCGCGCCCTTCGATGACCAGCCCTTGCGGCCCTACAACGTAAAGCCCGATGCATTGCTGCTCAACTGGAAGAGCGTGCGCCTGCAACTCAGCATCAATGGCGACAAGCTGCAAATACAGCCCGAACCGCAGCCGGCCAACCTCTACCTGATCAGCCAGGTCACGCTGACCGAGGGCGAATGCGGCGACTGGCGCAGCCGGCTGCGCGCCGACGTCAGCACCCATCCGGACCGTTTTCATCTGGTCATCACCGGCAGCTATCCGCGCAGTTGCGGCGCACAGACTTGGCATGTGGGCGTGCTCGATCATCCGCAATATGTCTATGGCGTGTTCCGTCAGTTATGGGAAGAGCTCGGCGGCAGCATCTCCGGCGGCGTGGCCGATGGCCGCGTACCGCCGCAGGCCACGCAGCTTGCGGGCATGGACTCGCCGCCGCTGTCGGAACTGATCCGCGACATCAACAAGTTCAGTAACAACGTGATGGCGAGACAGCTCTATCTGAGCCTCGGCGACGGTAGCACTGGCGGCGCCGACAAGGCGGTGCGCGCCTGGCTGGAGCGCAAGTCCCTGCGCTTCCCCGAACTGGTCCTGGAAAACGGTTCCGGCCTGTCTCGCAATGAACGCATCAGTGCATCCAGCCTCGCTGCACTGCTCAACAGTGCCTGGCAAAGCCCGTGGATGCCCGAATATGTCGCCTCCATGCCGATCATCGGGGTGGACGGAACAATGAAAAAGCGACTGCGTGACGGGAGCGCGTATGCGCAAGGACACGTCAAGACCGGCACGCTGGATGGGGTCAAAACGATTGCCGGATACGTCCGCGACCGCAAGGGTAAATGGCAAATCGTCGTGTTTCTGATCAACCATCCCAACGCAGCCGCTGGTCAAGCCGCGCAGGATGCCCTGCTTGCCTGGCTAACCGAGCAATGACCCGACGAGCCCCAAATTCACGGAAATCAAAACCAGCAACCAACTAATAATAAAAGAAATTTTAAAAACACCGACATCGAACGACAGCCGGCTGTTTCATTTTCATTTAATTATTTAATTTATTCATAAACAGGGCTACACTGGGCCTGAAGGCGTCATTGACGACGCTGGGGGGACCACGTTGTCACAATCGCTACGCTCTGCCACGGTCTATCTGCGCGAGCATCCGTTCATTCGGCAATGGCTGATCATTGCCTTGGTGCTGGGCCTGTTCAGCCTGGTGGTCGCTTACGACCTCGTGCATGAACGGCAAAGCATCCTGGCCGACACAGCCGAGCGCCTGCAGTCCGACGCACGCATCATCAACGACAATCTGTCAGCCCAGCTCGATGCCGCCAATACCGCGCTGATCGATATCGCGCGCGATATACCGAAATGGCAAGGCGACGCCAACGGACTACAAGGAGCAACGCGTCGCCTCACCGCCATGGCGCGGGTCATGCCCGGCGTACGTAGCGTCAGCATCATCGATGCAAATGGCGTGGTGCTGGCCAGCAGCCTGCCCGAACTCCTCTCCTACAACCTCGGCGCCCGCGCTTACTTTGAGCGCGCCCGCCGCCTCAACGCGCCGCACCTGCTGCAAGTATCAGCTCCCTTCCGCTCCTTCACCGGCAACTACGTGATTGCACTCACGCACAGCTATACCGACCGCAACGGTGAGTTCGCCGGCATCGTGGTGGCCAGCCTTGATTACGCCTATTTCGACACGCTGCTGCGCTCGACGCTGCACACCCCGGACATGTGGTCCTCGGTCCTCCATGAGGACGGCCAGATGTTCGTGACTGTGCCCATCACCACCACCGACATCTCCCGTCTGCCCAATGAATCGTTGGCTCGACATCACCAGGACAGCGGCCGCACGGTCAGCCTGCAGGAGGGCATATCAGCCGTCAGCGGCGATCGCCGCATCATGGCCTTCCATACCATCCAGCCGCCGCACCTGCAGATGGACAAGGCGCTGATTGTCTCCGTCAGCCGCAATCTCGATCTGGTCCTGGCCGAGTGGCGCAACATGGTGTGGGTTCTGGGTGGCACGGTGCTCGCGGTCGCCCTACTCGCGATCGGCCTGCAGCTCTACCACCAGCGCACCCAAATGGGCTACGAACGCAGGACCGCGCAGGCACGACAAGCCATGCAGGCCGCCGAGAATCGTTTCACCGCAGCCTTCAACGAAGCGCCAATCGGCATGCTGCTGCGTAATGCGGATGGCCAGCTACTGCAGCTCAATCATGCGCTGGCCGACATGCTCGGCATGGAGCCGGCAGCGCTGCAGGCGCTCGATCCCGTCAGCCTCATGCAGGCCGACGACCGCACCACAGAGCAGGAATTGATGCACGAAATGCTGGCAGGCAGGCGTGCCGCCTACCAGGCCGAAGTCCGCTTCCGTCATGCCGCTGGCCATTGGGTAACGGCCCTGCTGTCGGTATCCTGCGTGCACAACGAAGCAGGGCACATCGAATACCTGATCAAGCATATTCAGGACATCAGCCTGATGAAGCAGCAAGCCGATCAGTTGCTGACCATGGCGCATTACGACAAGCTCACCGGCCTGCCCAATCGCGCCATGCTCGAAGACCGCATGCGCCAGTCACTGGCTCTCGCACATCGACAAGGCAGCCTGCTGGCAGTAGGTTTTCTCGATCTTGACGACTTCAAGCCGGTCAACGACCGCTACGGCCACGCGGCCGGCGATGAGGTCCTGGTCGTAACAGCGCAACGTATGGCCCAGCGCATGCGCGGGGAAGACACGCTGGCGCGCCTCGGCGGCGACGAATTCGTGCTCCTGCTGACCAGCCTCGGCAGTGTCGAGGAATACCTCCAGGTGGTCGAACGCCTGCGTCATGAGATCGAGCAACCGATCACGCTGAGCAATGGCGCCGTTGTCAGCATTTCCGCCAGCTTCGGGATCAGCTTCTATCCGGACGACAGCGACAATCCGGAAACGCTGCTGCGCTATGCCGATCGCGCCATGTACATCGCCAAGTACAGCGGCACGCACTGCCACCGCTTCTCCGGCAATCTGTCCGCCATCCCCTCGCCGCCCCGCAACGCGCGTGCGCAGGCAGAGGGCGGCACCTAGACCACCGCAGGCAGCAAGGCTATACCGGGCAGATTGAGCAGCGAGCTGTCGCGAATGATGTCCACAAAATCGCGCACGAAAGGACGCTCGGCGTAGCTTTCCGCACAGGCCGCATAAAGCTTGCCGGTGAGGCCTTTCTTCGTGATGGGTAACGCGCTGACATAACCGCGATCCAGATACTCCTTGACCGCCCACAGCGGCAAGGCGGCAACGCCGCGACCGCTGGCGACCAGTTGCAGGATGGCCACGGTCAGCTCGGTGGTGCGGCGCTGCGGGCTGATCCCGGCCGGCGTCAGCACCTGACGCATCAGGTCGAGCATTTCGTCCGGCACCGGATAGGTGATCAGCGTCTGTTCGGCAAAGTCCTGCGGCCGCAGGAAGGGCCGCGCCGCCAATGCATGCCCGTTCGCCACCAGCCCCACCATCTCATAGCTGAACAAGGGCAGATAGGCGATACCGGCCTCCTGCTCCTGCTGCGAAAAGTCGCTGACGATGGCGAGCTCGGCGCGATGCTGGTGCAGTAACCCGACCGGATCGGAATGAAAGCCGCTGACGATGTCGAGCTCGACCTCGGGCCAGCGCGAACGGAACACATCCATGGCCGGCATCAGCCAGTCGAAGCAGGTGTGACACTCAACCGCAATGCGCAGCTGGCCGGCCATCCCCTCACCCAGCCGCGCCACATCCCGCTCGGCCTCGTCGATCTGCGGCAATACCGTATCCGCCAGCGCCAGCAGGCGCTGGCCCGGTACGGTAAACGCCAGCGGCGCTGACTTGCGCTCGAACAGCGCCATGCCGAAGTGGTCCTCGATCGCCTTGATCTGGTGCGACAGCGCCGACTGCGTCAGGTTGAGCAGGATGGCGGCTTTCGAGAGGCTGCCGGTGGCGCGTAGTGCAACGAGGGTGCGCAGGTGGCGCAGTTCGAGAAGACTCCTCACGCGGACTCCACATGAATTAAATTCAACAAAATACTTAAAAACTTTCGTTTGAATAATGAATGCTAGACCGCCATCATGCTCGACGTCAACCTCTGGAGGTCTTCAAGATGATCCGCACCCATACCCTCGGCTACCCGCGCATCGGCCTGCAGCGCGAACTTAAGAGCGCGCTCGAAAAGCACTGGAAGGGCGAACTCGATGCCGCCGCCCTGCAGGAAACCGGACGGACCCTGCGCGCGCGCCACTGGGAAGAGCAGCGCGCCGCCGGCCTGGATTTCGTCACCGTCGGCGACTTCGCCTTTTACGATCATGTCGCCAACCACATCCAGTGGCTGGGCTGCGAGCCGGCGCGCTTTGCCTTTACCGGCCAGGAAACCGAGCTTGAACGCTATTTCACGCTGGCGCGCGGGGTGGCCCGCGAAGTCGCGGCGGAAAGCTGCGACCACGGTTGCACGCATGGCGACCACACCCACCATGCCGGCAAACCGGCGCTGGAAATGACCAAGTGGTTCGACACCAACTACCATTACCTGGTCCCGGAATTTACCGCCGACACGCAGTTCAGTCTGCGCACCGATTCGCTGCTGACGCAGGTGGCGGAGGCCCAGGCACTCGGCCACAACGTCAAGGTGGTGCTGGTCGGACCGCTTTCCTTCCTGTGGCTGGGTAAGGCCAAGCCGGAAGGCGCTACGCTGGGGAACGCCAACTTCGACCGCTTCACCCTGCTGCCTCAGTTGCTTGAGGTTTATGGTCAGCTGCTGGCCCAGCTCAAAGCGGCGAATGTCGCCTGGGTACAGATCGACGAACCGATTCTCGGTCTCGACCTGCCGCTGGCCTGGCGGCAGGCCTTCGAGCAGAGCTATGCGCAACTCGCGACCTGCGGGGTTAATCTGCTGCTGGCCACCTACTTCTCGCCGCTGGAAGACAACATCAACCTCGCCTGCCGCCTGCCCGTGGCCGGCCTGCACATCGACCTGATCCGCGCCCCGCAGGATCTGGCCGGCGTGCTCGACTGGCTGCCCGCGCACAAGGTGCTGTCGCTGGGCGTGATCGACGGTCGCAACATCTGGCGTAACGATCTTGCCGCCACGCTGGAGCTGGTCAATATCATCCACTCGCGCCGCCCCGGCCACACCCTGTGGCTGGCGCCCTCCTGCTCACTGCTGCATGTACCACTGTCCTTGCGGACGGAAGCTCGACTCGACCCCGAGCTCAAATCCTGGCTCGCCTTTGCGGCCGAAAAGCTCGACGAGCTGAATGTGCTGAAGCGCGCCCTCAATGACGGCGAAGCCAGTGTCAGCGTCGAACTCGCGCAATCGGCAGCCGCCATCGCCAATCGGCGGCGCAGCCAGCGTGTGCACAATCCGGCCGTTGCCGCGCGGCTGGCCGCCCTGCCGGATGACGCCGATCGCCGTACGTCAGCGTTTTCCGTACGCAGTGCGCGACAGCAAACGCGTTTTGGCCTGCCGGCCTTTCCGACCACGACGATCGGCTCCTTCCCGCAAACGTCCGAGATCCGTGCCGCCCGCGCCGCGTGGAAGCGCGGCGAACTCGACGCCGGCGCCTACACGGCGGCCATGGGCAAGGCAATCGCCGAGGCGGTCAAATGCCAGGAGGCGCTGGGCATCGACGTTCTGGTGCACGGCGAAGCCGAGCGCAACGATATGGTCGAATACTTCGGCGAGCAGCTGGCCGGCTACACCTTCTCGCAGAACGGCTGGGTCCAGTCCTACGGCTCGCGCTGCGTGAAACCGCCGATCATCTACGGCGACGTCTCGCGGCCGCAAGCCATGACGGTGGAATGGACGAGCTATGCACAGAAGCTGACCAAACGCCCGATGAAGGGCATGCTGACCGGCCCGATCACCATGCTTCAATGGTCATTCGTGCGCGACGATCAACCGCGCGCCACCACTGCCCTGCAGATCGCACTGGCGATTCGCGACGAAATCGTGGATCTGGAGCAGGCCAGCATCGGCATCATCCAGATCGACGAACCGGCGATCCGCGAAGGCCTGCCCCTGCGCAAGAACGAATGGAAACGCTATCTGGCCTGGGCCACGCGCGCCTTTCGCATCACCGCATCAGGCGTGCAGGACGACACCCAGATCCACACGCACATGTGCTACTCGGAGTTCAACGACATCCTGCCGGAAATTGCTGCCATGGACGCCGATGTGATCACCATCGAGACCAGCCGTTCCGACATGGAACTGCTGAGCGGTTTCGGCGACTTCAAGTATCCGAACGACATCGGTCCCGGCGTGTACGACATCCACTCGCCGCGCGTGCCATCGACCGAGGAAATGGTGTCCTTGCTGAGGAAGGCCGCCGAGGTGGTACCGGCCAAGCAGCTTTGGGTCAATCCAGACTGCGGACTCAAAACGCGCGGTTGGGCGGAAACCGAAGCAGCGTTGCGCAACATGGTCGAGGCGGCGTTCATCCTGCGTGCAGAGAACCTAGTTCAGGCCGCCTGAGACCGGACACAAAAAGGGGCGACCATGTCGCCCCTTTTGCCGGCAGGGAAACACCGCTAAAGACCCAACTGGTCCCAGAGTGCGTCGACGCGCTGCTTCACGGATACGTCCATGACAATCGGCGTGCCCCACTCACGCGTGGTTTCGCCCGGCCACTTGTTGGTGGCGTCGATCCCCATCTTGCTACCCAGGCCGGACACGGGCGAGGCGAAGTCAAGATAGTCGATCGGCGTATGCTCGACGATGAGCGTGTCGCGCGCCGCATCCACGCGCGTGGTCAACGCCCACATCACCTCCTTCCAGTCGCGCACGTTCACGTCCTCGTCGGTGACGATGATGAACTTGGTGTACATGAACTGACGCAGGAAGCTCCAGACGCCGAACATGACGCGCTTGGCGTGCCCCGGGTACTGCTTCTTCATGCTCACCACCGCCATGCGGTAGGAGCAGCCTTCGGGCGGCAGGTAGAAATCGATAATTTCCGGAAACTGTTTCTGCAGCAGCGGCACGAACACTTCGTTCAGTGCCACGCCCAGCATCGCCGGCTCATCCGGCGGCTTGCCGGTGTAGGTGGAATGGTAAATCGGGTTCTTGCGCATGGTGATGCGCTCGACCGTGAACACCGGAAACTCGGCCACTTCGTTGTAGTAGCCGGTATGGTCGCCATACGGACCTTCCGGAGCCGTTTCGCCGGGATGGATCACCCCTTCGAGCACGATCTCGGCGTAGGCCGGCACCTGCAGATCGGAGCCGATGCATTTCACCAGTTCGGTCTTGCTACCGCGCAGGAGACCGGCGAATTGATATTCGGAAAGCGTGTCCGGCACCGGCGTCACCGCGCCGAGGATGGTGGCCGGATCGCAGCCTAAAACCACCGCCACCGGATAGGGCTGGCCCGGAAACTTCTCGCAGTGATCGCGGAAATCGAGCGCACCACCGCGATGGGCAAGCCAGCGCATGATCAGCTTGTTCGGCCCCAGTACCTGCTGGCGATAGATACCCAGATTCTGGCGCGTCTTGTTGGGCCCGCGCGTCACCGTCAGGCCCCAGGTGATCAGCGGCGCCACGTCGCCGGGCCAGCAGTGCTGAATGGGCAGGCGCGACAGATCGACGTCCTTGCCTTCCCACACAATGTCCTGGCATGGCGCCGACGACAGCACCTTGGGCGACATATTCAACACCTGCTTCAGCATGGGCAGTTTTTCCCAAGCGTCCTTGAGGCCCTTGGGTGGCTCCGGCTCCTTGAGCATGGCGAGGAACTTGCCGATGTCGCGCAGCTTCATGACATCGTCCTCGCCCATGCCCATGGCCACGCGCCTGGGGGTGCCGAACAGATTGCCCAGCACCGGGATGGAATACCCCTTGGGCTTCTCGAACAGAATGGCGGGACCGCCGGCGCGCAGCGTGCGGTCGCAGATCTCGGTCATTTCGAGATGTGGGTCGATCTCAACGCCGACGCGCTTGAGTTCCCCCTGTTGTTCGAGTTGCGCGATGAAGTCGCGCAGGTCGCGGTATTTCATAGGAAGGACTTGAGGTTGAGCTCGGCAACGAAGCCGACGAAGACGGCGGCGCCGAACCAGGTGTTGTGCAGGAAAGCCTTGAAGCACTGCTCGCGCTTCCGCTCCCGGATCAGCGTGTAATGATAGACGGCAATCCCCGCTGCCACCAGCAGGCCGGCATGGTAGAACGCACCGTACCGCATGAGGTGCCCGAACCAGGCCAGCAGCGCCAGCGTGGCAACGTAGCAGAGCATGATGGCCGCCACGTCGAAACGGCCGAATGTGATGGCCGAGGTCTTGATGCCGATCTTGAGGTCGTCCTCGCGGTCGACCATGGCGTATTCGGTATCGTAGGCAACGGACCAGAAAACGTTGGCGGCGAGCAGCAGCCAGGCGCCCCAGGGCACCATCTCAAGAAACGCAGCGTAGGCCATCGGAATGCCGAAGCCAAAGGCGATGCCCAGATAGGCCTGCGGAATGGCGAAAAAGCGCTTGGTGAACGGATAGCTGGCGGCAAGAAAAAGCGCCGGCACCGACAAGGCCCAGACCATACGGTTGAGCGGCAAGATCAGGCAGAACGCGGCCAGCGACAAAACCGCCGCCAGCAACAGCGCTTCCTTCTTGCCGACCGCGCCGGTGGCCATCGGCCGACTTTTTGTTCGCTCGACATGCCCGTCGAACTCGCGGTCGGCGTAGTCATTGATCACGCAGCCGGCAGAACGCATCAGCACCGTGCCGAACACGAAAATCCACGTCACCAGCAACGGCGGCTGTCCCCAGCTCACCGCCCACAGGCCCCACAAGGTCGGCCACAGCAGCAGCAGGATGCCGATCGGCTTGTCGAGCCGCATCAGGCGCTCGTAGGTATCGAGCTTGTTCTTGAGTTGTTCGAAATTCATGACGTTATCGCCTGCTCATCTGAGGATCATGGCCGGTGGCAGGAACACCTCGGTCACGACCAGAGGTTTGCCCATGCGTTCAAAAACGGCGCGGCGTGCCCACAACTCGAGCGGCCGTGCCTCGCCACACCAGGTCAGCGCCTTGGCAAAGAGCGGATGCCGCGCATCGATGCGCCGGAAGTGCAAGGCCCCGCGTTTCACCGTATGGTCGTGAAACAGGATACTGCCGAGCGAACGACCACCGATGCCGTCGAGTATTGCCCAGGCGCCGTGGAGGTCGCGGTGCGAAATGACCGAATGCGCGAATACCAGCGGCACCTCGCCGCGCTTGAGCAGAATCTCGCGCACCCGCGCCCGGTCGTGCAGACCAAGCAGGGGAAGCTCATCGCGATGCGCCGGCGCAAAACCGCGCTTCAGCAATTGCAGACCGAAAGGATCGGCCTCCGTGCAAAAGCGCTGCACGCGCTGCGTCAACGAACCCGTTTCGCACAGCCAGTTGCGCAAGGGCGGCGGCAAGTAGTGCGGCGCATGCGGCAACCAGCCGCCTGCGTCCGGAGTGCGACTACCGATTCGATTGATGCTCATGCCTTCAATAATTCTTCCGCCCCGGCCAGCCAGCGTTGTAAATGGCGCTCGGCATGCTCGGGAAAATCCTTCAACATCGTTTCGGCCGCGCTGCGCGCCGCCTCGATCAGCACGGGGTCTTCGAGATCCGCATACTTGAGCATGGGCAGGCCGCTCTGGCGCGCGCCGATGAACTCGCCCGGCCCGCGCAACTGCAGGTCCTGGCGGGCGATCTCGAAGCCGTCCGTGTTCTCGTAAATCACTTTCAGGCGCGCCCTGGCCATTTCCGACAGCGGCGGCGCATACAGCAGGATGCACTCCGACTCGGCGGCACCGCGACCGACGCGGCCGCGCAGCTGATGCAACTGCGCCAGCCCGAAGCGCTCGGCATGCTCGATCACCATCAGCGTCGAATTCGGCACATCCACTCCGACCTCGATCACCGTGGTCGAGACCAGCAGCTGGATCTCGTTACGCCCGAAAGCCTCCATTGTCGCCGACTTTTCGTCCGGCTTCATGCGGCCGTGCACCAGCCCCACCCGGACGTCCGGCAATTCGTTACGCAACGTCTCGTAGGTGTCGAGCGCCGTCTGCAGATCGGCCAGCGTCTCGCTCTCCTCGATCAGAGGGCACACCCAATAGGCCTGACGGCCCGACTTGCAGGCGTCATGCACGCGCCCCACCACCTGCTCGCGCTTGGCGGCAGCCACCAGTCGCGTACGGATCGGCGTACGGCCGGGTGGCAGCTCGTCGATGACGGAGACATCGAGGTCGGCATAAAAACTCATCGCCAGCGTACGCGGAATCGGCGTCGCCGACATCATCAACTGATGGACTGCGCCGGTCCCTGCGCCCTGCATTTTCTGGCGCAAGGCCAGACGCTGACGCACGCCAAAGCGGTGCTGCTCGTCGACCACGGCCAATCCCAGCTTGTCGAAGGTCACCGTGTCCTCGATCAAAGCGTGCGTGCCGACCACGACATGCGCCGTGCCGTCGGCAACGGCCGCGAGCATGACGTCCTTTTCCTTTTTCCGGAGGCTGCCGGTCAGCCAGGCCACCTGGATACCCAGCGGCGGCAGCCAGTCGCGCAGCTTGATGAAGTGCTGCTCGGCGAGGATTTCAGTCGGCGCCATCAGCGCAGCCTGATAGCCGTTCTCGACTGCCTGCAGCATGGCCAGCGCGGCAACGACGGTCTTGCCGCTGCCGACGTCGCCTTGCAGCAGGCGCTGCATCGGGTGCGCCTGCGCCAGGTCGGCGGAGATTTCAGCCACTACGCGCTGCTGCGCGCCGGTCAACGCGAATGGCAGTTTGGCCAGCAGCGCGTTCGTTAATCGTCCGGTGCCGGGCAGGCGCACCGACGTATGTTCGCGACGCCGGATATAGGAGCGTCGCAACGAAATCTGTTGCGCCAGCAGCTCGTCGAAACGCACGCGCTGCCAGGCCTTTTGCTGAACACGGTCGATCGATTCGCCGAACCCAGCCGGCGGCGGCTGATGCAGCAGATGCACGCTCTCGGCGAAGGGTGCCAGCTGGTGCTGGCGCAACAGCGACTCAGGCAGCGTCTCGGACAGGTCCGCTAACTTTAATGCCCGCTCGATCAAGCGCCGCAATGTCGCCTGACCGATACCCGCAGTCGTCGGATACACCGGCGTCAGCGTCTGCGGCAGTTCCTCGTCGGCCTCGATACGCTGGCAGCGCGGATGGACCATTTCGGCGCCGAAGAAACCGTTGCGGATTTCGCCAAACACCCGTAAATGGGCGCCGGCCTGCAGCTGTTTTTGCTGGCTGGGATAGAAATTGAGAAAACGCAGGACCAGCAGATCGCCGTCCTTGTCCTGGACTCTGGCAACGAGCTGGCGGCGCGGGCGAAAGGCGACTTCGCTGCTGATCACCGTGACTTCGCACTGCACACTGGCGCCATGCGGCGCCGCAGCCACGGGCGTGATGAAGGTCTCGTCCTCGAAGCGCAGCGGCAGGTGCAGCGCCAGATCTTCGTTGCTGCGCAGCCCGAGTTTGGCGAGCTTGGCGGCGGTCGCCGTATTGACACCGGGAACACCGGCCAGCGAACTCACCGCAGGCGCAAGCGGGCCGGTCTCCGTTCGCTTACGACCGGCCATGCGGAAATCAACCCAGGTAGAGGACGGCTTCCGCCTCGACCAGAGCGCCGCGCGGCAGCGATGCCACGCCGATAGCGGCACGCGCCGGGTAAGGCTGTTGCAGGTACTGCGCCATGATCTCGTTGACCTTGGCGAAATTGCACAGGTCGATCAGATAGATGTTGAACTTGACCGCGTGATCGAGCGTCGCGCCGGCAGCCTCGGCAACCGCCTTGAGGTTTTCGAAGACGCGCACGATCTGCGCCTCGACGCCGTCGACCATCTGCATGGTGGCGGGATCAAGGCCGATCTGGCCGGACATGTAGACAAAATCGCCGACCTGTACGGCCTGCGAATAGGTGCCGATGGCGGCGGGCGCGTTCGGCGTGGAAATAATCTTGCGGGACATGGTCGCTCCTGACGGTAACCGGACTAAAGAGTGTAGTCGAGGCGGGTGAAGGTGTGCTGAATGCCGCGACGCGTCTTCAGGTTCAGGATCAGCGGCGCCTTGAGCACGGCGCGCAGGGGCGCATTATCGCTTTCCTTGGACAGGATCACCAGCACGGCGTCGTCAGCCACGGCAGCGGGTGTATCCGGCTGATCGAGGACGGCGCTCAGCGCTTCGTCCAGCGTGATTTCGTAATTGAAACCGAAGACGGCCGGGTCGGCCACATTGAAGGCCACATCGGCATCCTCCATCGACTGCAGGATGTAGTACTTGGGGCTGTCGCTTTCCGGATGCAGAAAGGCGAAGCGGCGCAGCGATTCGAAGCCGGCCAGACCTTGCGGGAATTCGATCACCTTGTCTTCCGCAACTTCGATTTCGCCGTAACGGCTGCTCTTGATCTTTATCGACATTGACTCATCCTCCTCCCGATCCCTTCCGCGAGGAAGGGATTGATATTCTTTGCCATGCCATGCGGCACGGCGCCTTGTGTTACGCCCGTTCTATTTCCGCGGCGAAAGCAGCAGACCGGACAAGCCCATCTCGGACAGCTTCTTCTGCGCCGCTTCGGCTTCGGCCTTGTTCCTGAACGGCCCGACCTGGACCCGCGCCTCGATGTGGGCAGGAATACCGGCCTTGTCGAGCCGGCCCTTCAACTCCTCGGCATTGGCGATATTACTGAATACGCCCATTTGCACAAGATAACCCTGTCCCTGCGTCAGCGGCCGGGGCGTTGCAGCGGCCGGCTGGCTCGCCAGCGGCGCGGTGCGCGGCGCTGCCTTGGCT